>JANLUN010000836.1:0-4326 GCA_031363505.1 Planctomycetota bacterium
CGCTCGGCTTCCACCCGAGCGGTCGGTACGCGTACGCGACGCTGCAAGGGACCAACAGCCTCGTGCACTACGCGATCAACGGCGCGGACGGTGCGCTCACGTTGCTCCCCGGAGTCGCGACGTCGGGACTCAAGCCCACCGCGATCGCGTTCAATCCCGACGGCAGGTTCTGCCACGTCGGCTACTCCGGGGTCGGAGGCGGGCACGTCGCGTCGTTCGGCATCGATCAGTCTGGCGCACCGATCGTCCCGCCGTCGACCACGAGTGACGGCCTGGGACCGCTGGACCTCGTCGCCGACGCGTCGGGTCGCTTCGTCTACGTCGCGAACACGTTCTCGAACGACGTGTCGGTCATGTCGATCGATCGGATCACCGGCGCGCTCACGGTCGCGGGCTCCGTCGCGACTGGCCTCGCGCCGACGTCCATCCTCGTCTCGTGCGAGACGCGGTAGAGGGACCCTGAACGCACCGCGCGATCGGCATCGGCCGAGCGCCGTGCAGTGACGCGGCAGTCGTTGCGACCGACGCCGGGTGAAGCGCTGGTCGACGCGACCGCCCCAGTGGTCGCGGCGGTCGAGTCGACGGATGCCAGCGTCTGCGCCGGTGTCGAAGGACTCGCGGACGCGATCCCGAAGTCGGAGTCGACAGCGTCTGCACGTCTCCGAGACGTCGACCTGGCTCCGCGCTGGAGCGCGTGCGACACTCCCGCACCCCCCTGGAGGTCGCCGTGTGGTTCGACTGCGCCGTCTTGTCCGTGCTCCTCGCCGTGTGCCCGTCTGATCGCATCACGGGCAAGAGCTTCGCAACGCGCTCCGAGGTCATCGCGAAGAACGGCATGGCCGCGACGAGCCAACCGCTCGCAACGCAGGCCGCGCTCGACATCCTGAAGCAAGGCGGTACCGCGGTCGACGCCGCGATCGCAGCCAACGCGGTGCAGACATTGATCGAGCCGACGGGCTGCGGCCTCGGCGGCGATCTCTTCGCGATCGTGTGGGACGCGAAGACGAAGAAGCTCTCGGGACTCAACGCGAGCGGCCGCTCCCCCGCCGCGCTCACCCTCGAAGAGTTCCAGCGCCGCAAGATCACACGCATTCCGGCGCACGGCCCGCTGCCCGTGAGCGTGCCGGGCTGCGTCGACGGCTGGTTCGAGCTGCACGCGAAGTTCGGCAAGCTCTCGATGGCGCAGGTGCTCGCGCCGGCGATCCGCTATGCGCGCGAGGGCGCGCCGATCACGGAGCTCGTTTCGTACTACTGGCAGCGCAGCGCGGCCGCGTTCGGGAAGATGCCCGGCTTCGCGGAGACGTTCCTCGTCGACGGACACGCACCGAAGACCGGCGAGACATTCAAGAACCCGCGGCTGGCCGCGACGCTCGAGACGATCGCGTCCGGCGGACGCGATGCGTTCTACAAGGGCGACATCGCGCGCCGGATCGACGCGTACATGAAGGAGCAGGGCGGCTTCCTCGCGTACGCGGACCTCGCCGCGCACCGATCGGATTGGATCGATCCGGTGTCGACGAACTACCGCGGCTACGACGTGTGGGAGCTGCCGCCGAATGGACAGGGCATCGCGGCGCTGCAGATGCTGAACATCCTCGAGGGCTACGACGTGAAGTCGATGGGCTTCGGCAGCGCGGCGTACGTGCACGCGTTCGTCGAAGCGAAGAAGCTCGCGTTCGAGGACCGCGCGCTGTTCTACGCCGATCCGGAGTTCAGCCGTTTGCCGACGCGCGAGCTGATCTCGAAGGAGTACGCCAAGAAGCGCCGCGAGCTGATCTCGCTCGATCGCGCGGCAAAGAGTTATCCGCCCGGGAATCCGGCGCTCGAGCACGGCGACACGATCTGCCTTTCCACTGCGGATAGTGCGGGCAACATGGTGTCGCTCATCCAAAGCAACTACCGCGGGATGGGATCGGGCATGACGCCCGACGCGGGGTTCATGCTGCAAGACCGCGGCGAGATGTTCGACCTCACGCCCGATCGGATGAACACCTACGCGCCGCGCAAGCGCCCGTTCCA
Source organism: Planctomycetota bacterium (assembly GCA_031363505.1). Lineage (GTDB taxonomy): Bacteria > Planctomycetota > UBA1135 > UBA1135 > JANLUN01. Next base: position 2,020 of record JANLUN010000836.1, read on the forward strand.
CACGATCATCCCGGCGTTCGTGACGAAGGACGGCGAGCCGTTCCTCTGCTTCGGCGTGATGGGCGGCGCGACGCAGCCGCAAGGCCACGTGCAGATCGTCGTGAACATGATCGACTTCGGGATGAACACGCAGGAAGCCGGCGACGCGCCGCGCATCTTGCACGACGGTTCATCGGAGCCGACGGGCGAGCGGATGACCGACGGCGGGAAGGTGTCGCTCGAGAGCGGCTACGACGAAGAGGTCAAGCGCGAGCTCGTGAAGAAGGGCCACGCGATCGGCACGAACGTCGGCGACTACGGCGGATACCAAGGCATTCGCTACGACCCGAAGACGAAGACGTACTTCGGAGCGTCGGAGTCGCGCAAGGACGGGCAGGCGGCTGGATATTAAAGACACAGACTCGAGAATCGTTCGCCTCGTGAGAATCGCGTCTTTCGTCATCGCTGCTTGCGGCGCGTTGCTGCCCGCGTGCGCGTACTTCACGAAGCCGCTCGTCGGCGTGCGGCGCATCGGCTCCGACCAAGTCGCGCTGCAACTCGAAGCCAGCGCGCTCACCGGCGATGCACCCAGCGCGACGGCGCGGCTCGCGCTCCACTACTTCGATCTGACGGACGCGTTCGAGGACGATCCGGCGGCCGCGCTCGTCACGCTGCACGAGCGCGCGGCCGCCGACTCGCTGCGCCTTTTCGTCTACGCGCTCGCGGAGCTCTCGTACTACACCGCGCGCAAGCTGGACAGTCGCGAGCACTACCTCGCTGCCGCGATCTACGCCTACGACTACTTGCTCGACGACGCCTGGGGTGCGGCGCCGAATCCGTACGACCGGACGTTTCGGTGGGCGTGCGAGATCTACAACCGCGGTCTGCGCGAGGCGCTCCTATCGGACGATCGCGCGCAGCTCAAGCTCACCGAGCGTCATTGGCAGCTGCCGGTGGGCTCGGTCGACGTGACGCTTCGGCCGTCCGACGCGGGCCTCGTGCGACAGTACGAGCGGTTCATCCCCACCGACGAGTACGAGGTGTGGGGGCTCTCGATGCGCGTGCGCGACTCGGGTCTGGGAGTCCCGCTCGTGGCCAACGTGGGCGCGAAGACCGAAGCCCCGCGCGGGCAGCGCGCGAACATGCCCTGCAGTGCGTTCTTGCGGTTGTCAGGCGGGATGAAGGCCCCCGAGCAAGATCGCACCGCCGTTCTCGAGCTCCACTCCGCGTTCGACTCGCAAGACGTCGTCGTCGGTGCGCACAGCGTGCCGCTCGAATCGGACTTCAGCGCCGCGCTGGCGTTCGCGCTCAACGAATCCACGATGTGGAGCAAGAGCCTCTCGAGCTTCTTCGACGGCTCGCGCAAGGAGCAGAAGAACGGCTTGATGATGGTCCGCCCGTACGATCGCGGACGCATCCCGGTCGTGTTCGTGCACGGAACCGCGTCGAATCCGGGCAACTGGGCCGAGATGTTCAACCTGCTGATGGCCGACTCGACGCTGCGCGAGCGCTGTCAGTTCTGGTTCTTCCAGTACTCGACCGGCAACCCGATCTTGATGTCCGCCGCGAGTCTGCGCACGGAACTCGAGCAGCGCATCGCCGAGCTCGATCCGGAGAAGACGGACGTCGCGCTGCGCCACATGGTGCTCGTCGGCCACAGCCAGGGCGGACTGCTCTGCCGACTGCAAGTCGTCGACGGGGACGTCTCGTGGTGGCAAGAGCTCACGGGGACTCCGCTCGCGACGTCGGGCTTTACTCCCGAGATGGAATCGATGGTGCGGGCGGTGATCGACTTCGATCCCCTGCCGTTCGTCGACCGCGTCGTCTACCTCTCGACGCCGCACCGCGGCAGCTACCTCGCGGAGCACTGGCTCACGCGCTGGGTCAACACGCTGATCTCCGTCCCGAGCGAAGTCGTCTCGCTGAGCAAGGTGATGCAATCGGACGAGCGCTTCCGCCGCGTGCTCAAGGACCAAGTCCCGACGAGCATCACGGGCATGCAGCCGTCGAGCTCGTTCGTCAAGCTGCTCGGCGAAGCACAGATCGCGCCGGGAGTCGTGCAGAATTCGATCATCGCGATCGGTGACGGCGATCCGCAGCATCCACACGGAGCGAGCGACGGCCTCGTGCAGTACGAGAGCGCGCACGTCGACGGAGCGGAGAGCGAGCTGTGCGTGCCGGGCGGTCACTCGTGCCAGTCGAGCCCGAGCGCGATCCGCGAGATCCGGCGCATTCTGCGCGAGCACATCACGGCGGTGAGCGGCAAACCGTGACGAGCGCGCTCTCGCAGCCGCGCACGACGGCGCAGCGCGCGCGGGCGTTGCTCCG
>JANLUN010000870.1:0-4206 GCA_031363505.1 Planctomycetota bacterium
CTGACGGTCGGCGTCGAGAAGGACACGTTGACGCGCGAGATCGAGGGCAAGCACACCGCGCGCTTGACGGTGCGCCTGTCGCCCGACGCGGCGACGGCGGAGAACGAGGATCGGATCATCACGGTCGTGCGCGACATGATCTCGCAGCACCCCGCGGTGCGCTCGGTCGACATCACGCGGCCGACGCCGTTCGCGCTCGACGCTCCGGTGCAAGTGGAGATCCTCGGCTACGACCTCGAGAAGCTCTCGTCGACTGCCGCGGAAGTGGCTACCCGTTTGTCCCGCGTCCCCGGACTCACAGATCTCCAGACCACCGTTCGCCCGGGACACCCCGAAGCGCGCATCACGTTCGACCGCGACAAGACGCTCGAGTACGGGCTCGATCTCGAAGCGGCCTCGCGCCTCGTGCGCGATCAAGTGCTCGGCAACGTCGGCACACGCTTCTCCGAAGGCGACGATCGCATCGACGTGCGCGTGCTCGGCGACGAGGTCGTGCTCGGATCGCTCGACCGCGTGCTCGACGTCGTGGTGAACCCCGCGTCGCCGACGCCTGTACCGCTCAGCGCGGTCGCGAATGTCGAGATCGTGCAAGGGCCCGCAGAGATCCGGCGCATCGGAAACACGCGCGCGGTGCTCGTCACCGCGTCGACGTCGGGCCTCGACCTGGGCGGATCGGCGCGCGCGATCGAGGCGCAGCTGGCCGACCTCGTCCCGCCCGACGACGTGATCGTGCAGCTCGGCGGACAAAAACGGGAGATGGACGAGGCGCAGAAGAGCATGCAGTTCGCGCTCCTGCTCGCGCTGTTCCTCGTCTACGCGGTGATGGCGAGCCAGTTCGAATCGTGGCTCCAACCGCTGATCATCCTCGTCACCGTGCCGCTCGCGATGGTCGGCGTCGTGTTCACGCTCGACTGGCTCGAGATCCCGCTCTCGGTTGTCGTGTTCATCGGCATGATCCTCCTCGCGGGGATCGTCGTCGCGAACGCGATCGTGCTGCTCGACCGCGTGAACCAGACGCGCGCGCAGGGCGTCGGCGTGTACGACGCGTTGATGGAAGCGGGCAGCACGCGCCTGCGTCCGATTTACATGACCGCGAACACGACGGTGATCGGCCTTCTACCCATGACGGGCTGGCTGGCGCCGATTCCGTGGATCGGACCGATGTGCGCCGGCGCGGGGCTCGAGCTGCGCGCGCCGATGGCGATCTCGGTGATGGCGGGGCTCACGTGCTCGACGGTGCTCACGCTCGTCGTGATCCCGGCCGTGTACTACCTCGTGTACCGACACCAAGACGCGCGCGCCGCCGCGCCTTTGACTGCGAACGCGGCCATTCCGGAGCCGGCATGAACGTCCACGGCGGTCACCACGCATTCTTCGCGGCGCTCGTGAAGCGCCCCGTGCTGCTGCTCACGCTGCTCTTCACGTGCGTGATCATCGGCGTGATCGCGTACGCGCGCATTCCGGTCCAGATGATGCCCGACGGCATCGTCGATCCGGGCCTGCAGGTGTTCGTGACGAACCCCGGCTCGAGTGCGCAGGAGAACGAGGAGCGCGTCGCGCGCGTCCTCGAGGCCGAGCTGCGCACACTTGCGGGCATCGAGGACATCGAGAGCAGTTCACGTCAGGACAGCGTCGGCATCTTCGTCAACTTCAAGTCCGACACGGACATGGACTACGCGAAGGCGGAAGTCCGCGACCGGTTGGAGCGCGCTCGTCCGCAACTGCCGACGAGCGTGCAGGAGATCGGCATCTGGTCGTGGAGCGAGAGCGACCTGCCGGTGATGTTCTTCGCGCTGCTGCATCCCGGAGATTCGGAGCGCACGGACTTCCTCGTCGAGAACGTCATCCAACGCCACCTCGAAGCCGTCGACGGCGTCGGTCGCATCGAGATGTACGGCATCGCCGACGATTCGCTGCGCATCCTGCTCGATGAAGACCGAGTCAAGGCCGCGAACCTGGACATCGGCGCGCTCATCCGGCGCCTCTCGGCCGACAACTTCGCGATGCCGATGGGCGAGGTCGAGGACGGCGGCTCGCGCGTCCTGCTGCGCTCCGACATGCGGTTCAAGGATCCCGCGGAGATCGAAGGGTACCCGGTCGGCAACGGGCTCGTGCTGCGCGACATCGCGCGCGTCTTGCCGGTGAAGAGCGTGCGCGAATCGCTGTCGCGCGTCGACGGCAAGTACGCGTACTGGGGCGAGATCCAGAAGGACGGCCAGGCGAACGTGGTCGAGACGTGCCACCGCTTGCTCGCGGCGTTCCACACGTTGGAGCAGGATCCCGCGCTGCGCGGCGAGTTCGGTTTCCGGATCCTGTTCAACCAGGGCGAGTTCATCGAGAACTCGCTCGATCAACTCCGGCACACCGCGGTGACGGGCGGATTGCTCGCGGTCGTCATCTTGTTCGTGTTCTTGTGGCGCGTGCGCCTGACGTTGATCGTCGCGCTCTCGATCCCGATCTCGGTGCTCCTGACGATCGCGTGGGCCTATTTCACGGGCGGCACGTTCAACGTGCTCACCATGACCGGCATGACGCTGGCGCTCGGGATGCTCGTCGACAACTCGATCGTCGTCGTCGAGAACATCACGCGACTGCGCGCGGAAGGGCGGCCGATGACGGAGTCGATCGTCAGCGGGACGGCCGAAGTCGGTCTCGCGGTCGTGCTCTCCACCTTGACGGTCGTCGTCGTGTTCTTGCCGCTCATCTTCATGGGCGAGAACCCGTCGCTGCGGATCATCCTCGGAGAGCTCGGGCTCCCGCTGTGCGTCTCGCTGATCGTGAGCTTGATCGTCGCGCTGATCTTCTTGCCGGTGCTCGTGCGCGGCGCGCTCGGGCCGCGCGCGACACGCCTTCAACTCGCCGCGAACCGTTTCGCAGTGATCGGCGAGCTTCCGGGCCGCGCGGTCGGCTGGTGCATCGGCGCAATGCGCGCGCTCTTCCACGGCGTGGTGCGCCTCTTGTACGCCGTGTGCGTCGGTGTGCTCGCTGTCGCGGTGCCGCTCCGGTTCGTGTTGGCCGCGCTCGTCGTCGCCGTCGCCGGATGGAAGGCCTGGATTGCCTGGCCCGCGATCGAGAGCGCGCGCCTGATGGAAGTGAAGGACCCGGATCCGGTGGCGCTGCTCGCGATCACATACGGAGTCCCCACGGTGTTCGCGGTGAGTCTGATCCTGATCGGGCTCACGCGCTGGAGGAAGCTGCTCGCGGTTCCGCCGACACGACCGCAGAAGCTCGTTCCCGCGACGCGCTCGGTGCTCGATCTCGTGATCGAGGGCAATCAACGCTTGGTCGCGTGGAGCGTGACGCACCGGTTCGCTGCCAGCTTCGTGATGCTGCTCGCGTTCGTGTCCATCGTCGTCCCCGTGAACCGGATGGTGGTGGCCGCGTTCGGCGAGGAAGACAGCAAGACGCGCATCAACGTGTGGGTCGAGCTCGAGGACAACTTCACTCTCGCGCAAGCCGCCGCCGAGATGGATCACTACGACGAGTTCCTCGAGTCGAAACGAGGCACGTATCACTTCGATCACTCCGGCAACCGCTTCAGCGTGACGGGCGGCCGAGTGAGCCTCTACTGGGATCAGCCGCAGAAGCAGGAGCACATGGACTTCGTGCTCGCGGACCTCAAGCGCGACGTGCCGCGCCTACCCGGTCACAAGCTCCAGTTCTTCGACGAGATGGAGAGCGGCGAGAACCGCAGCCGTTCGGTCGTGACGTTTCGTCTCCACGGTCCGGACTCCGACGAGCTCGAGCGCTACGGCACGCAAGCCGTCGAGTTGCTCCAGGCCGTGCCGGGGCTTTCGAGCGTCAGCTCGCCGCTCGAGAACGCGCCCAAGCAAGTGCGCATCAAGTTCGACTCCGACCTCGCGCAGCAGCTCGGCGTCTCGCCGCAGACAGCGCTCGAGAACATCTCGTGGGCGCTGCGCGGCGTGCAACTGCCGCGCTTCCAAGAGCCCGGACGCGAGATCCCGCTCATCATCGAATACGACGAAGAGAACGTCGCGGGCCTCGGGACGCTGCGCGACTTGACGGTGTACACGGAGCAAAACGCCGTGCCGCTGTCGTCCTTCGCCGACCTCGAGTTCGGACAGCAGCGCCGCGCGATCTACCGCCGCAACGGCCAAGTGACGTTCACGATCCAGGCCAAGGTCGACAACCCCGCGCGGCAACGCGAGCTCTCGGACGCGGGATTGCGCGCGCTGTCGGCGGGAC
>JANLUN010000871.1:0-5920 GCA_031363505.1 Planctomycetota bacterium
CGCGGCTGTCGACCTTGCTCGCGACTTGGAACGCGATGCGCGTCGGCAGGTTGCCCTTGATGACGCCGGTGATGACGTCGGTCGACGGCCGCTGCGTCGCGACGATCACGTGGATGCCGACCGCGCGCGACTTCTGCGCGAGGCGCGTGATCGCGAGCTCGGCTTCCTTCTTCGACGTCATCATCAGGTCCGCCATCTCGTCGACGACGACCACGATGTACGGGATGTGACGCGGCGTGCGCTCGTCGCTCCACTCGTCGCCGAGGCGCTTCTTCAGCTCGTCCTCGCCCAGCGCGTTGTAGCTCTTGATGTTCTTGACGCCGGCGGTCTTGAAGAGCTCGTAGCGCCCTTCCATCTTTTCGCACGCCCACAGCAGCACGCTGGTCGCCTGACGCGCGTCGGTCACGACGGGACACAGCAAGTGCGGCACGGTCGCGAACGTCTGCAGCTCGACCATCTTCGGGTCGATCAGGATCATCTTGACGTCGTGCGGCGAACGCGTGAGCAAGAGGCTCGCGAGGATCGTGTTGATGCACACCGACTTGCCCGAGCCGGTCGTGCCGGCGATCAGCAAGTGCGGCATGCGCGCAAGGTCTTCGACGATCGGCGTGCCTTCCGCGTCCATGCCGATGAACAGCGGCAGCGCCATGAACTTCGGGTCGTAGGCCTTCTGATTGATGAGCTCGCTGATGCGCACGACGCGGCGCTTCGAGTTCGGAACTTCGATGCCGATCGTCTCGCGGCCAGGAATAGGAGCGATGATGCGGACCGACTGAGCGCGCAGTGCGGCCGCGATCTCTTGGCTCAGCTGCGTCACCTTGTTCATGCGCGTACCTTGCGCGACGGTGAGCTCGAACAGCGTGACGGCCGGCCCGACTTGCGCCGACACGACCGAGGACTCGACGCGGAAGCTCCGCAGCGCGTTCTCGAGCTTCGCCGCGCAGTCCTCGAGGAAACGGTCGTCGAGGCCGGCGTTGCCCTCGGGCCGGAGCAAGAGATCGAGCGAGGGGAACGTCCACGGGCCGGGCGGCGGCGTCGGTGGATCGAAGACGATCGGCTTCTGGACGCCGGAGACGCGCGGATTCACCGCAGGTTTTTTGGCCGAGGCGGCGGCCGGAACGAGTTCGTGCGGAGCTTCTTCCTCTTCTTCGTCGAGATCGGCTTCGTCTAGCTCTTCGTCGTCCTCGTCTTCTTCTTCGTCTTCTTCTTCGTCTTCCTCGTCCTCGTCCTCGTCCTCCTCTTCGTCTTCTTCCTCCTCGTCGTCGTCTTCGTCCTCTTCTTCGTCGTCATCTTCTTCTTCGTCGTCCTCGTCATCATCGTCGACGTCGTCTTCCTCGTCCTCTTCATCGTCGACCTTCGACACAGTCTTCGAGCGCGTCGATCGTCTCGGCGCAGCGACGCTCGCAACGGCCATCGCCTCTTGCGGCTCGGTCGCGACGTTCGCGCCGCTGACGAAGCTCCACAGGCCGCGCGCGAAGCCCGCGCTCCAACCGGCGAGCGCGCTCCACAGGCTCTCGCCGCGCTCTTCGCGCCGCACGCGTAGCCACCCGGCAAACGCGCGCACCGCCGGATAGAACGCGCGCTCCGTCGCGAGCAAGAACGACACGAGCGCCATGAGCATCAAGAGGAGGAGCAAGCCCGGGCTCCCGAACTTCTCGACGAGCAGCGGAGTGAGCTGCAGCGCGAGCCATCCACCCGGGCCGTACGGCAAGCGCGAGCTCACCGCGCGCTGGACCTCGGCGTCACCTGCCGCGACATCCGGACCAAACATGTGTTGGAGCAGGAACGCGGCCGAGATCACGAAGCAGACGCCGCCGAGAAAACGCAGCGAGACCCACGAGACCGCGCGGCCCGCGATGAGCACCGCTCCCCACGCGAGTCCGAGCAACACCGCGAGATAACCCGCGAGCCCGAGGAACAGGAACGCTCCGTTCGCGAAGAAGTAGCCACCTTGGCCGCCCCAGTTCGATCCGCTGGCGGCGCGGTCGTCGATCGGCGTGTAGAAGCTGACCATCGCGATCAGCACCCACAGGCAGAAACCGACCAGGCACAGTCCGAGGATCTCGCGCAGCCGCTCCGCCGTCGATTCTTCGATCGGACCGCCGATCAAAAAACCTCGCAGTGCCGCGAAAAAACGCCCGGAGCCCTCGCGGCCGCCGGCGCTTCGCTTCTTGCTTTCGCCCCTACGCGTCATTCCCCCCACTTTCCTCACGCAGCGTTCGCGCCGCGTCGATCAGCCCGGCGGACGCGCCAGCAATCCCACGAGCGCCCTCGCCACATCGTCCTTGGTGCGATCGTCCATGCGGCGACGACTCCCGTCGGCCCCCAGGATGATCACGCTCGTGCGGGCGCTGTTCAACGACGAGGGACCGTTCAAGACGAGATAGTCGGCGCCCTTCCGCTCGAGTTTGGCGCGCGCGCGCCGCAGTCCGTCGCTCGTTTCGAGCGCGAATCCGACGACGAGGCGCGTGCTCCGGCCGCGGCGAGCGGTGACGTCGGCGAGTATGTCGGGATTCTGAACGAGCTCGAGGGAGGCGCTGCTGCCCTCGGAATCCTTCGCGCGCCACTTCCCAGCCAATTGCCGCTTCGGGCGGAAGTCCGCGACGGCCGCCGCCATGAAGAGGGCGTTCGCCCCACGCATCGCGGTGCGCGTGGCCTTCAGCATGTCGCGCGCACTGACGACGTCGACGCGCTCGACGCCCGGCGGAGTCGCGAGCGCGACTGGACCGGCGATCAGCGTGACCTCGTGACCGGCCCTGACCGCCGCGATCGCGATCGCGAAGCCCATGCGGCCGCTCGATTCATTGGAGAGGTAGCGGACAGGGTCGATGTACTCGCGCGTGGGACCGGCGGTGACCACGACGCGCGTGCGGCGCGCGGTCATCGCGAGAGTCGCGCGGCGACCCAGGAAGCGATCCGCTCGGGGGACGGCAAACGCCCCTTGCCCTCGGTTCCGCAGGCCATGTGGCCTTCGTCGGGTTCGAGGACGTCGTAGCCGTCCTCGCGCAGCTGGCCGAGGTTCCGTTGAACCGCCGGCTGAGCCAGCATGTTCGGGTTCATGGCCGGGCACACGAGTTTGGGAATTCCTGACGGAAGCGCCAATGCCGCGGTTGTGAGCAGGTCATCGCCGAGGCCGAGTGCCAATCGGCCGACGAGGTCCGCGCTGCACGGCGCGATCACGAGGCACTGGGCCCACTGCGAGATCTCGATGTGGTCCATCGCGGCCCGACGGTGAGCACCGAACTCATCCGAGTAGGCCGGCTCGCCCGTCACCGCCTCGAAGAGCTGCGGGCTCACGAGCTCCGCCGCGCGCGGCGTCAGAACGGCGCGCACCTTGTGGCCGGCTTGCGTGAGCTGACTCGCCAGATCGCAGGCCTTGTAGAGCGCGACCGACGCGCTCGCGCCGAGCAGGATGTTCGCCATCTCAACCTCCGGGGCGAAGGCCCATCAGGCCTTGGATCTGCGTGACCGCGCGCTCGAGATCGTCGTTCTCCACGACGTGATCGTACTTCACGCGCTCGCGGTACTCGTCCTCGGCCTTGTGCAACCGCCGCTCGAGCATCTCGGGCGTCTCGCTGCCGCGCTTCATGAGCCGCTTGCGCAGCTCCTCGAAGCTCGGCGGCGCGATAAAGACATAGGTCCCCGGCACGCTCATCGCGCGCAGCTGCAACGCGCCCTGCACGTCGATCTCGAGCAGGTAGAGCTTCCCGGCGGCGAGCGCGTCCTCCATGGGGCCGCGCATCGTCCCGTACATGTTGCCGTAGACCTCGGCGTGCTCGATGAACTCGCCGTGCTCGACGCGCTTCTTGAAGTCGTCGCGCGTGAGGAAGTAGTAGTCGCGGCCGTCGACTTCGCCGGGGCGCTTGGCGCGCGTCGTCGCGCTGACGGAGAACACGACGCGCGGATCTTCGAGCAGCCGCTTGCAGATCGTGCTCTTGCCGGAGCCCGACGGACCCGAGATGACGAACATCTTGCCGGGGGAATTCACGGAGAGATTGTGACATCGCGAGCTAGCCGCGGTCACCGGGAGACTGGAGTGCGCTAGGCTGCACACCCACTGCGCATCCATGGGGAGACCACGATGGCCAGCGACCTGGTCCCGACGTTCGGAGGAAGTTCGTTCGAGGAGCTGAAGATGCTGAACGAGCACGGCCGCGAATTCTGGAGCGCCCGTGAGATCCAGACGCTGCTTGGATACGGCCAATGGCGCGGCTTCGCGAACGCCATCGGGAAGGCGCTGAAGTCGTGCGAGGTCTCCGGCAACATCCCGGAGCATCACTTTGCGGAGGTCCGCAAAGAGATCGCGTCCGGAAAGGGCGCGACGCAGCAAGTCGTTGATTTCGAGCTATCTAGGTTCGCCTGCTACCTGATCGCACAGAACGGCGATCCTAGGAAGCCTGAGATAGCGATCGCGCAGAAGTACTTCGCGGTCCAGGTGCGGCGGCAAGAGCTGTCCGACGAGCTCGCGAAGGACGTGGAGCGCTACGAATTGCGCGAGCAGACGAAGACCGAGTTCCGTCAGCTATCCGGTGCGGCGCGCAAGGCTGGAGTCTCCGATCCCATGTTCGGCGTCTTTCATGACGCCGGATACAAGGGACTCTACGGCGGATTGGGTCGCGACAAGCTCATGCGACGCAAAGCGATTCCAGCCGGTGAGAACCTCATGGACCGCATGGACACCACGGAGCTCGCGGCCAATCAGTTCCGCATGACGCAGGCACGAGACAAGCTCGAACGCGAGAAGATCCACGATGAGCCGACGGCGATACGGACGCACGAGGAAGTCGGGAGAGAGGTGCGCAGGGCGATCGAAAAGATCGGTGGATCGATGCCAGAGAACATCCCGGCTGCCGAACACATCGAGAACGTCGCGAAGCGGATCCGCGAGTCTCCACCGAAACTGTTGCTCGATGACGATGCCGCCAAAGGTCTCGTCGGTGACAGCGACCCACACTAGACAGCCGAAGCGCGCCCGATCGCCCTACTCCACGTTCTGCACCTGCTCGCGCAGGCGCTCGATCAGCGTCTTCAGCTCGACGACCGCGTGCGCCATCGTCGCGTCGTTGCACTTCGCGCCGATCGTGTTCGCTTCGCGCAGCAGCTCTTGGACGAGGAAATCGAGCTGCCGGCCGACCGCCTCGCCGCGCGCGAGCAGCGTCTCCCACTGCTCGAGGTGGCTCTTCAGGCGCGCGATCTCTTCGCTCACGTCCATCCGGTCGGCGAGGAGCGCCAGCTCGCGCGGCAACTCCGACGCTTCCACCACGGCGCGGCCGTCGAGCAGATCGTTGACGCGCTTGACGAGCACCGCGTGGTGCTCCTTCACGACCTTGGGCATGCGCTCCTCGATCTTCGCGACGATCTTCTCGATCGCGCTCGAGTGCTTCTTCAAGTCAGCGAGCAGGCTCTGACCTTCGGCTGCGCGCATCTTCGCGAGGTCGGCGAGCGCCGCACGGACGCTGCCCTGTACCGCGCGGTACTCGCGTTCACGCTCGCGTGCGTCGTCCTTGTGCGCCACAACGCCGGGCAGTCCGATCAAGACGTCGAGCTCGATCTTGCGCTCGATCGCGAGCTCGTCGGCGAGCTCGTTCAGCGCCTTTTGATAGTGACGTGCGAGCGCGACGTCCAATCGCACCGCCGACGGTCGCGCTTCGTGCTCGACGTTGACGGTGACGGTGACCGCGCCGCGCGCGAGCGTCTTGCGCACCAGCGCTTCGACCTCCGGCTCGAGCGCGCTGTCCTCGGCGGGCATGCGCACCTTCACTTGGAGGTAGCGATGGTTGACCGAGCGAATCTCGGTGCGCGCGATCAGTCCTTCCTCGGCGACCGTCGCCGAGCCGAATCCGGTCATCGACTGGATCAATTCGATCCCCCGCGACCGTACGACACGCAGCGCACGCTCACTTCGGCGCCGCGCGGCTGC
>JANLUN010000005.1:0-3337 GCA_031363505.1 Planctomycetota bacterium
GTCGGATCGGCGAGCTCGCTATCCGGGTCGGTGAGCGCGCTCGAGATCGCTCCGCTCTCGTCGCCGCTCGCGTCATTGGGCACGCGCTCCCACTCGTCTGGCGCGATCGTGCCGGACGGCGCGAGCGGCTCGATGCGCAGCACTTTCCAAACGCTCCACGCACCCGTCCCGAGGACGAGGAGCGTGAGCAAGACGAGGATGGAGCGCGTGCTGTTCATGAGCCCGCGACATGGTAGTCGGCAAGAAACGCAGACCGATACACTCTCTGTCCGTGTCGGACACCGCGATCAACCCAACGCGCGATGCTCATCGAGCACGTCGCGGTCCATTGCCGCTCCCATTCACGGCGCCGTGGCTTCTCGCGCCGATGGAGGGCGTCACCGATCCGGTATTCCGCGACCTCGTCTTGGCCGAGAACCCGTCGACCGCGCTCGGCGGTGCGTTCACCGAGTTCGTGCGCGTCGTGCGCGAGCCTCTGCCGCGCCGACTCCTCCTGGCTCATCTCGGTCGCGAACGTTTCGAAGCGCCGGTGGGCCTTCAGCTCATGGGCGCTGACGTCGACAGCCTGGCCGAGACGGCTGCGCGCGCGGCCGTCGTCGGCGCACCGCTCGTCGATCTCAACTTCGGCTGCCCGGCCAAGGGTGCGATCCAAGGTTGCGCGGGGTCCGCGCTGCTCCGCGAGCCGGAATCGATCGAGCGCATCGTCCGCGCCTGCGTCGCCGGCGCCGCGTCGATCCCCGTCACGGCCAAGATGCGCGCGGGGTACGACGATGCGAACCACGTCGAGGAGCTCGCGCTCGCGGCGCAAGCCGGCGGTGCGGCGATGCTGACCGTGCACTGCCGCACGCGCGCCGAGGGCTACCAAGACGAAGTCGATTGGGAGCGCATCGCACGCGCGGTTCGCGCGGTTTCGATCCCGGTGTGCGGCAACGGCGGCGTGTCGAATCACGCCGACCTCGAGCGCATGCGGCGCACGACGGGCTGCGCGTTCGTGATGGTCGGGCGAGCGGCGCTCGGCGATCCGTGGATCTTCTCCGGGAGATCCGTCACGCGCGCGCAGGCTGCGGCCTTCCTGCTCGAATACGGCGAGCGCCTCGCCGCGCGTCCCGGCGCCGGCATCCGCGGAGCCGCGGGGCGCGTCAAGCAGCTCCTGCGCTACTGGACCGCGGGCGATCTCGTCGGCGATGAGCGCGAGAGCTGGATGCGCGAGCCCGACGCCGAGCGCGTGTTCGAGCGACTGCGCGTCGCGGCGGCGAGCTGAGCGCGCACATGGACTCGGTCGGCGCGACCGACATCGCCTTCGATCGACGTCCGGTTCGCGAACGGATCGGCCCTCGGTGAGACGGCAACGCTCCATCGGTGGCTGGAGGCGTCCACTCCGCCGCAGTAGCCTCAGCGAACCCCGCACTTCCCAGTCCCACGGAAGCCAACAGAAGCCGCAGAGGTTCGCATGCCCGCTCGCCCGCTCGTCGTCCTGTGTGTCCACGGCATCGGAGGTCAAGAACGTGATCTGCGCTGGCAGGAGGACTGGCGCGAAGTCATCCGCGACGGTGTTTCGACCTGGTCATCCGGGCGCGAAGTCGACGTCCAGTTCCTCGACTACGACGACCTCTTCGAGAAGGCGCCGCTCAACGCGCTGCGCAGCGCGGCCGCGGTCGCGAAGCTCCTCGGCAGCGGCATCTGGCACGGCATCGGCGACTTCTTCCGGCGCGACCGCGCGCTCGTCGCTCCGACGCGCGGCCTCGGAGATCTCAGCGAGAACATGCGCTGGACGGCGGGCATGGTCGTGCAGTGGGCCGAGAGCGACAGCCTGCGCAAGAAGACGCGCGACCGTCTGCTCCAGGGCATGCGCACGGTCGATCCCGACATCGTGCTCGCGCACAGCCTCGGCTCGCTCGTCAGCTACGACACGTTCCTGCGCGGCGCCGGCGTCACTGCGATCAAGGACCGCGTGTTCGTGTCGTTCGGATCGCAGATCGGGAACCCGTTCGTCCGCAGCACGTTCGGTGGGCGCATCCAAGCGCTCTCCGCGCGGCACTGGTTCCACCTCTACAACCGCCACGACGACGTGTTCACCGCGAAGATCCGGCTCGAGGAATCCACGTTCGCGCAGGTGCAGACCGACTTCGACGTCGCGGGCATGGCCGACCACGATGCTCTGCAGTACCTCGGCCACGCCAACACCGTGAACCGCGTCTGGCGCGAGGTCGTCGGCGGCGTGCGCTCGCGGTCTCTCTCGCGCGCGGACCGCGCGGTCGCCACGCTCGAGAAGAAGCCCAAGCGGCGCGCGCTCCTCGTCGGCATCAACGAGTACCCGGAGGAGAAGGACCGCCTCGAGGGCTGCGTCAACGACGTCTTCCTCATGAGCTCGCTCCTGCAGGAGAACGGTTACGCGTCCGACGACATCCGCGTCGTCCTCGATGGCCGCGCGACGGCGAAGGGCATCCTCGAGCGGCTCGAGTGGCTCCTCGATGGCACGGAAGACGGCGCCGAGCGCTTCTTCTATTACAGCGGTCACGGCGCGCAGATCCCCGCCTACGGTCCCGACGACAAGGTCGACCGCATGGACGAGTGCCTCGTGCCGTGGGATTTCGACTGGTCGCTCGCGAGCGCGGTCACCGACGACCAGTTCTCGGAGCTCTACAGCCAGCTGCCGTACAACGCGCGCTTCGCGGCGGTGCTCGACTGCTGCCACTCGGGCGGCATGACGCGCGAGGGCGGCGCGCGGATTCGCGGCATCACGCCGCCGGATGACATCCGCCACCGGGCGCTGCGCTGGGAGCCCAAGTACCAGATGTGGGTGCCGCGCGATCTCCAGCTCCAGAACAAGGGCATGACGCGCGGCCGGGATTCCAAGAAGTACGTCGGGAGCTCGGGCTCGAAGCGGCGCTTCGGTCGCAGCGTCGCGCTGCGCACGCTGTCCGACCCGACCTACGACAAGGTGCGGAAGGATCTCGACCACTACGGCCCGTACCTGCCGGTGCTCCTCGAGGCATGTCAGGAGGACCAGCTCGCCTACGAGTACCGCCACGGCGTGATCTCCCATGGCGCGTTCACCTGGTCGCTGGTGAAGCTCTTGCGCGAACGGCGCGCCGGCACGAGCCGCCGTCCGCTGATGAGCTTCAACGCGCTCGTGCGCGAAGTCGGGAAGACGCTGTCGGACCTCGAGTACGACCAGACGCCGGTCGTCGTCGGGCCGAAGAGCGTCCTCGCGAAGCGGATTCCCTGGAGCTGAGAGGCGCCGGGTGATGAAAGGTGCCGGGGTCGAGCGGCGCCGGGGTGTCGCTCGAGAGCGTGGCGTCTGGCGCTTTTCGCGGCGGGGTCGCGTCGGAAAGTA
>JANLUN010000021.1:0-4023 GCA_031363505.1 Planctomycetota bacterium
ATCGCCGCGCTCGCGCCGCTTTTCTACGTGCGGCAGGCGCTCGTGCCGCTGTCGCTCTCGCCCATCTATCCGCTGTGGCATCCGAGCGTGGCGTCGCTCGTGTGGTGGCTGCCGCTGGCTGCGCTCTCGACCGTGCTCCTCGCTGGATTGGCGAGCTGGCGCCGGGTCGATCCGCGCTTCTTGTTGTCGGCTGCGCTGTTCTTGGCGCCGCTCGCACCGACGCTGGGAATCATTCCCTTCGGGAACTTCGCGATCACGCACGTCTCGGATCACTTTCTCTACGTGCCGCTCGTCGGGCTCTCGATCGCGGCGGGGCTCGCGCTCGCGAGCGTGTTCGCGCGCGCTCCACGTGCGCAGCCGGCGAGCCTCGTGCTCGCCGGGATCGTGGCGACGCTCTTCGCGTGGCGATTGCAGCGGGAGATCCCGGTGTTCAAAGACGGGCACGCGCTGTGGTCGCGTGCACTGGAACGCAGCCCCGACAGCTATGCGGCTCACCTCGGGCTAGCCGAGGTGCTGCGCGTGCGTGGGGACGGCAGGGGCGCCGCGGAGCACTACGAGCGCGCGATCGAGATCCGACCGCAGTGGGTCGACGCACACGAGCTCTTGGCGCGCGCCGAGCTGGATGCCGGCGACTTCGCACGCGGCGAGCGATCCGCGCTCGAAGCGCTCCG
Organism: Planctomycetota bacterium; assembly: GCA_031363505.1. Lineage (GTDB taxonomy): Bacteria > Planctomycetota > UBA1135 > UBA1135 > JANLUN01. The sequence goes on from JANLUN010000021.1 coordinate 672, forward strand.
GATCGCGCCTGGAAACGTCCGCGCGCTCACGACGCTCGGCGCCGTGTACGAGCGCACGGGGCGAATCGACGCCGCGCTGAAGACGTACGAGAACGCCGTCGCGCTCGACGGGAACTCCGTGCCCGCGCGCCTCGGACTCGCGCAGATGTACCTCGGGTTCGCGCGCTACACCGATGCCGAGGCGCAGTTCCGCGCGATGCTCGCGGCGCGGCCGGGTGATGCGCGCGCACGCCTCGGCGTCGCGACGTGCTTGCGCGGGCGCGGTGAGCACTCCGCGGCAGTCGCATGGCTGCGCGAGAGCATGCGCGAGAACCCATCGGACTGGTCGTCGCTCAACATGCTGGCGCTGCTCTTGGCGACTTCGCGCGACGACAGCGTGCGCAACGGCGGCGAGGCCCTCGCGCTGGCCGAACGTGCCACCGCGGGGACGCGCTTCGAGGACCCCCTGGTGCTCGATACGCTCGCCGCGGCGCAAGCGGAGGTGGGGCGGGCCGCGAACGCCGAACAGACGTCCGAGCAGGCCGCCGCCGTGCACGAGGCGCGAGGCGACCCGTCGAATGCGGTCGAGAGCCGGCGTCGCGCGGCGGCATACGCACGCGGCGAAGTGCTTCGCCGTTAGCCCGCGCCACAGTCCAGGCCGGCGTCGTGTCGATGTAGGGACGCCCCGCGCCACGCGTGCATCCCGCCATGTTGCCGAAGCCGAATCTCGTGCTCGAGCGTCGATTCAAGCATCGAATCCGCTCCGGCATCGATCACGCCGCGCGTTGGACGGGGATCCTGCGCTGGCTCGAGCGGCGTGCGACGCGCGGTCACACGATCTTGATGTACCACCGCGTGCTCCCAGGCGACGTGTGCCCGAGCTATCCACTGCCCACGCTCGCGATGCCGATCGGCGCGTTTCGCGAGCAGGTCGAGTTCCTCGCGAATCACTGCGAAGTCTTGCCCGTGTGCGAGCTCGCCGGCCGCCCTGACGAGAAGTCGCCGAGCGCACGCCCGCGCGTCTCGATCACCTTCGACGACGGCTACCGCGACAACTTCGAGATCGCCGCGCCGATCCTCGAAGCGGCCGGTGTCCGCGCCACGTTCTTCGTCACGACGGGATTCGTGCAGACAGGCTGGCCGCTGTGGTTCGACCTCGCGATCGACCTGTTGTCGCGTGCGCCGTCGGACGAACTCGCGCGGGCCGCTGGTGCCTACTTCGAGGCCGCGGATGCCGAGCGCCTGTGCGCGCACAGCGTGCGCATTCCCGATTGGATGGAGCTGCTGAAGACGAGCGCGCCTCGAACTCGCGGCGCGTTTCTCGAAAGCGTCGGCGCTGCGGTCGGACCGATCGATATGCACGGTCGCTTCGACGCGATGACGCCGGCCCACGTCGCCGAGCTCGCGCGGCGCGGACATGAGATCGGCTCGCACACCGTCCATCACCCGCTGCTCCCGCAGCTCTCCGACGCGGAGCTCGATCTGGAGCTCGTGGAATCGATGCAGTCGCTGTCGGCCTGGATCGGACGCCCGCCCGCCGGGTTCTGCTATCCCAACGGCGATCACTCCGAGCGCGTCGTCGACGCCGTGAAACGCGCCGGCTATCGCTACGCGTGCACGGTCGACGCCGGGATCAACATGCCGAGCACCGACCCGATGCGGATGCGTCGCATGGACATCACGCCCGCGAGCAGCGGCGTCGCGGGCGATCGCTGCGACTTGATCGCGTTCCGTTCCGAGTTCTGCGGGCTGCACCAAGCCCTGCGGGCATGATTCACGCCAACTCCGATGAAGATCGCCTACCTCACGAACCAATATCCGAAGACGAGCCACAGCTTCATCCGGCGCGAGATCCTAGCGCTCGAGTCGCTGGGCTTCGAAGTCGAGCGCTACTCGATCCGCGACTCGGGCGAGGAGCTCGTCCACGAGGAAGACGTGGCGGAGGCGACTCGGACGCGCGTCATCCTGCGCGGGGGCATCGCGGCGTTGTGCTCCGCGCTGGCGATCACGGCGCTCACGCAACCGGTCGCGTGGTTTCGCGCCCTCGGGCTCGCGTCGGCGATGAGTTGGCATTCGGAGCGCGGATGGCTGCGCCACATGGCGTACCTGGCGGAGGCCTGCGTCGTGCTCCGCTGGATGCGCAGCAGCCGCGTCGAGCACCTCCACGTTCACTTCGGCACGAATCCACCGACGGTCGCGGTGCTCGCGCGCGCGCTCGGGGGGCCGCCGTTCAGCTTCACGGTGCACGGCGTCGACGGCGACTCACCGCAGACACTCTCGATGCGGCGCAAGATCGAGTCGGCGCGCTTCGTGGTCGCGGTCAGCTACCACGGGCTGTCGCAGCTCTCGCGCTCGTGCTCGCTCGAAGAGGCAGCGAAGATTCAACTCGTGCGCTGCGGCATCGACGACGCGTTCCTGCGCTCGCCCCCGACGCGCGTGCCGGTCGCGCAGCGACTCGTGTGCGTCGCTCGGTTCAGCAAGGAGAAGGGCCATCTCATCCTGCTGCAAGCCGTGCATGAGCTCGTCGAGCAAGGGGTGAACTGCGAGCTCGTGCTGATCGGAGACGGCACGGTTCGGCCGGGGATCGAGGCGACGATCGCTCGCTTGGGCTTGAACGATCACGTCCGTCTGCGCGGCTGGATGGATGCCGCCGACGTGAAGGCGGAGCTCCTCGAGTCGCGCGCGCTCGTCCTGCCGAGCTTCTCCGAGGGACTTCCGGTCGCGATCATGGAAGCGTTCGCGCTCGAGCGACCGGTGATCAGCACGTACATCGCGGGCATCCCCGAGCTCGTCGTGCCGCGCGAGAACGGTTGGCTCGTGCCGGCCGGAGCGCTCGACGAGCTCGTCGTAGCGATGCGCGAGGCGCTGACAGCGACACCGGAGCATCTGCAAGCGATGGGACGGCGCGGCGCGCAGAAAGTCGCGACTCAGCACGACGCACTCGCGGAGGCGCGGAAGCTGGCGCAGCTCTTCGTCGAGGGCCCGCCGGCGCGGCGGGAGCCACGTGCTGCGGCTCCGGCGCGACTGGCACGGGTGGCCTGATGAGGGGAACGCAGATTGGTTTGATCCCATCTCAAGAGCCGTCAGATCGCGGGCCGATACCATTTTGCATCTGAGCCAGGCGCTTTCTGACTCGACACGTGTCCCGTAGTCCCGTGTTGTCCTGCCAGTCCCGCCGCGCACAGCACCCGGGAAGAACACCAAGTGATGTCGGCCAACTCGTGTGAACACTCGGCGCTTCAGTCCCGCACTGGAGCGCAGCCTTGAACGTCGCGGTCATCGGCAAATATGTGGATAACGGCGACGCCTATATCTCTATTGGTGAAGCGCTCAAACATGGCGGAATCGCCAACGATGCGCGTGTGAATCTCCA
>JANLUN010000043.1:0-4388 GCA_031363505.1 Planctomycetota bacterium
TCGATCTGAGCGCTGGCCAGGCTGCCTGCGGCGAGTAGCGCGGCCACCGACAAGGAGAGGGCGATAGGGGAGAGTTTCATGGCGAATTCGTTTCCTTGAATCGAATGGAAAGCTCGGAGGAAAGCTCGAGGTCCGAGCTGCCTGCCCTGACGACGGACGATCTTCGACCGAACCAAAGTGTAAGCGATCCCCGCGATGCGGGGCGCCCCTCGCGGTCTCTATCACGCCCCGCCGGCCCAGCCGGGTTCGACTCGAAACGATGGGACGGCCCGCGCGAGCACCAGGTTCCGCGCCACCGGCACGTTCGAGCAAAGCGGGAAAACACAGCATCGATCGCGGACGAAGCGGCCGTCAGTGCTCGTGAGGATCGCCGTCCGGCGTCGACGCGCCCGACGGATCGCCACCGAGCAACCCCTCGATCTCCGCGTCGTCGGGATTCTCGACCAAGAGTTCCTGCGCCATGCGTCGTCCCTCCGGGTCCCCGAGCTGGAGCAGCGCGATGGCGAGCTTGCGCTCGATGGCGGAGCTGTCCGGCTGCAGCGCGAGCGCGCGTCGCCAACTGTCCGCGGCGTCGAGCTCGCGCTTCGCTTGCGTCAGGGCTTCGGCGAGGAAGTACCAGTGCTCGAAGCGGCCCGGCTCGAGTTCGGTGAGCTTCTTCAATCGTGCGATCGCGGACTCGGCGTCCAGGGACTCGATGTCCGCGCGCGCGAGCACGTGCTCGAGCATCGGCCACGGCGCGTGTCGCTCCGCGATCGGTGCGACGTAGCGGTAGATCTCTTCGATCCAGCGCTTGCCGACGAGCACGCGCCCGAGCTCCTCCCACAGTCGGCGTTCGAACACATCGGGCGTGCGCGCCAGCGCCGAACGCTCGAAGTGCTCGAGTGCTTCGGCCGGAAGCTCGACCTGTTGCTCGGTCGATTCGTACGGCGAGCTGTGAACTTGCGCGCGGTAGAAGATCGCGAGGCCCGCGGTGAGGTCTTCGTCGGGTCCGCCGCGCGCAGCGTCTCGCAGACGTTCCGCCGCGCTCGCTCGCCCGTCGCATTCACGATCGAACGTGCGCAGCAGGAGTCGACGCAGCGGGATCGGCGCCGCGCGCGACTCGCCCACGGCGAGCGTGCGCAGCGACGAGCCTTCCGTGAAAGCGTGGAGTGTCACGCCCACGCACGGATCGTCGAGACCATTGGCGAAGAAGACGACTCGCTCGCCGATGGACTGCCGCGGCAACGGTTCGTCGCATCCGAGCCACGCGACGACGACTGTGCTCTCCGGAGCGCGCAGACTCGTGGGCACGGGTGCGTCGCCCGCGATCGACGGCACGACCACGAGGTCGTAGTCGCCGCGCTCGATGCGGCGGCGAGCTTCCGCGGGCGCGACGATCTCGCCGTCCGGGAGCGGCGTCGCGCCGAACATCTGCTGCTCGATGGCGGCCATGCTCGGCCACCAGACCGCGCTGCGGTCGATGCGCGTCGTGTTGGAATCGCCGAGCACGATGGCGCGTGGTGGCGTGAGTTGTCCGATGAGCAACACGCGAATCGCGCCCTTCATGCGCCGCGCCGGAGGCAGCGCCTCGATCGCGAGCATCAATCGACGCGCGTCCGCCTCCACCGCGTCGGTTCCCGGTGTGAGATTCCTGCGATCGAGCGTCGCGACGTTGACGCCGCCTCGCGACGGCTCGACCGTCAAGAATCCTTCCGGAGTGTCGCGTGCGAGGAACGGCATGATGAGCCGGCTCTGCCACGGAGAGATCACGAATTGTGGCCGCACGGTGACGACGAGCAGCAGCGCGCAGGGGGCGAGCGCAAAAGCGACGCCGGTCCAGCGCGCCACCGCGCCGCGCACCGAAACCGCGAGGATTGCCAGTACCGCACCTGAAACGGCCACCAAAAGCGCCAGCGGGATCAGCTGTGCGCTGAAGAGGAGCTTGTCGGTGTCCGCGGTCGCCGCGTTCACATCGAAGAGACTCGGCACCACGAAGATCCCGATCGCGGCGCCGAGCAGAGCGCTGAACAGCTCCTCACGCGCGCGCACACCGGCGAGCGCCGTGCCGATGAAGAGCGCGGGCACCACGAAGCACGACGCAGAAATCAGCGCGTCGTACACGAGCGTTCCGTGCAGCGACGTGTCGAGTCCGTACGAGCGAAGATACACGTCGAGCCCGCGCGTCGTCGCCGCGCTCGTGATCACGCGCAACGCCGCGTAGCCGCCCGCCGCGGCGGCGGAGAGTGTGATCGGAACGGCCAGACCGCGCATCTTCGGCGCGCGTGCGACCCAGCCGAACGCAGCGGATCCGATCACGATGCCGAGCAGGAGGACCGTGCCGAACACCGAGTCGTCCTGCGCCAGGCCGGCGCCGAACAAGCGCACGTGGCGTGCGCTGGCCTCGACCGAAATCGCGACGCCGGCGGCGGCGGTGGCGATCCCGATCATGGCGAGGAAAGGAGTCGGCTCGATCGCGTCGTCCGCTGCGGCGGTCGGATCGCGCCGCGCCGGGCGCGCGAGGATCACCGCCGCGGATGCAACGATTCCGGCGATCCACAAGGACACGTGACCGGCGGGCGACCACACGTTCGCGAGCACGAGTCCGTGCAGCGCGTATCCGACTGTGATCGCGACGAGCCAGAGCGTCGAGAGCGAGCGCACGCGTGCTCCCCAGAGCGCAAGTGCGGCCAGGCCGAGCGCGAGCGCTCGGTAGCCGTACGCGGTTCGCGCATCGACGGCCGGCCACTGCAAGAATTCGATGCCGAGCGGCGCTCGCAGCAGCGAGAGCAGCGCTCCGATTGCGATGCCGCTGATGATCTTTCGCATGCTCGCGGGACGTTAGCGGAACGCGGCGCTCGAAGACAGAGTCCGAGCGACGACGGCCGCGGTTCGCCGCGTCGACTCGTGCGCGACGAGCGCCTTCCGGGTCCGCCGCGTCGAACTGCGCGCGACGAGCGCCGTCGATGTTCGGTGCGTAGACTGACGTGTGATGAGCGCGGCTCGTGTCCGTCGGCGGATCAAGACTCCCGAACTCGCGTTCCCGCCGCGTCCGACGCGGGCGCAAGTCGCGCGACTGCGCCGCCGGCTGCTGGCCTGGTACGACGCGCACAAGCGCGTGCTTCCGTGGCGCGCGAGCCGCGACCCGTACCGCGTGTGGATCAGCGAAGCGATGCTGCAGCAGACGCGCGTCGAAGCCGTGATCCCGTACTTCGCGCGCTTTCTCGATCGGTTTCCGAGCCTCTCTGCGCTTGCCGCAGCTCCGGTCGAGGACGTGCTCGCTGTCTGGAGCGGTCTCGGCTACTACAGCCGCGCGCGCACTCTGCACGCCGCCGCGCGTTCGATCGTGGCCGCGCACGACGGTCGCATGCCCGACGATCGTGAGCAGCTACGCGGCCTGCCCGGCATCGGGCCGTACACCGCCGGTGCGATCCTGAGCATCGCGTTCGACAAGCCCGAGCCCCTCGTCGACGGCAACGTGGCGCGCGTTTTTTCGCGTGTGTTCGAGATCGCGGGCGAGCCGACGTCCCCTGCGCTGACACGCGAGCTGTGGGAGCGCGCCGAGCAACTGGTGAGCGCCGGCGATCGTGCCGGCGATTGGAATCAATCCCTGATGGAGCTCGGGGCGCTCGTGTGCACGCCGCGCGACCCCAAGTGCGCGGACTGTCCCCTCGCGAACGATTGCGGCGCGCGGCACGCGGCGCGAGTCGCCGAGCTGCCCTGGCCGAAGGCGCGCAAGGCCGCCGTCAAGGTGGCGCTCGAGATCCTGGTCGTCGAGCGGCGCGGACGTTTCCTGCTCGAGCAGCGTCCTGCGACCGGCCGCATGGCGGGGCTGTGGCAGCTCCCGACGATCGAGCTCGCGAGTGACGCGCGCGCCGGCGGGCGACTCTTTCCGACGCGCTGGCCGGAGTGCGCCGACGTGCGCGGAGGCTCGATCCCCGCGTTGAGCGCCGGCATCGAGCTCGGCACGGTCAACCACACGATCACGCACCACCGCATTCGCGCCAGCGTTCGACGGGGATCCATCGCGGCCAAGCGGATCGAGTCGCCGTGCGCGTGGTTTCGCGTGCACGAGCTCGGTGATCTTCCGCTCACCGGCATGGCGCGCAAGGTACTGGCGGCGCAGTTTTTTCGGATGGCCAACGGCGACGTGCTCGACATCGGCACGCGCGCTTCGTGACGGCGGCGTGCCGCCTGACTCCTCGAACACGGCGTTCGGGTCGTACTCATCGGGCGGTCGAGCCGCTATCCTCGCCCGCGCATCGAGCCGCCGACTTCGGAGTCCATCATCGACAAACGAGCCGAAAGCCAAGACACACAGCGCGTGACTGCTCGCGGAGTCACGCTCGTCGTCCCCGCGTACAACGAGGAGAGCGCGATCGAGGGTGTGGTCGAGCGGCTCGCGGGGTTGA
>JANLUN010000089.1:0-11226 GCA_031363505.1 Planctomycetota bacterium
GCCCCGTGGCGTCGAACCCGCGACCGTCGATGCGCCGAACGGCGCCAGCTCGAGATCCTAGGGCGTGCCGTAGATGTTGAGCGTGTAGTTCGTCCACGTGGCGACGTCCGCCGCCGCACGGTCCGAGATGTTGATCGTCCACGTGCCGGACGCGTTCTCGTCCCAGTGGCGGAGCGACGTGAAGATGTAGTTCACGTAGTTGTCCGTCGCATCGGCGCGAACCGCGGCGAGCAGCGACTGCGTGCCGGACGGCGAGGTCACCAAGACCTGCAAGTCGCCCACGTACGTCATCGAGACGTTGAGGACGAGCTCGATACTCTCGACATTGAACGCCGGCGCCGTCACTTGGCGCGTCACGCCCGTCGTGTCGTTGTCCGGAATCTGCGTGTTGACCGCCACGACGCCGGTCGTGAGCGACGACTCAGCCGCGACGTTCGTCCATCCGGTCGCCAGCTGGATCGCCGCGAACACGTCTACCGCGCCGAAGCCGTAGTTGTAGTTGATGTCGTGACCGGCTCCGTTCACGGTCCAGAGTGCGTTGCCCGGATCGCACTTGCGTGCGGCGTTGATCAGCACGTGCTGCGCGTCACGCCACGTGAGATTGGCATTCGCCTGCAGGATGAGAGCGAGGCAGCCCGCACCGATCGGGCAAGCGGCGCTCGTGCCCCCGAACCCGCTGGTGCACGCGTTGGTCCCGGTCGTCGTGTAGATGCTGCGAACGTTGCCGCTCGAGGGAGTGACGACGAGCATCGACGAACCGGTCTCGTTGAAGCTCGAGCGCGTGTCCTGGTCGCCGATCGCACCGATCGCGAACGTCTTGCGATTGGACGCGTACGGATCGTAGTCGCAGCGGTCGGCCGTCCCGCCGTTGCCCGCCGCCCACGCGAAGATCGTGCCCTTGCCTCCACGGCCGGTCGACACGGCGGTGTCGATCGCGGCGCGCTCCACCGACGACAAGTACGTGATCAATCCATTGTCCGCCGGTCCCCAAGAGTTCGACTTGATGAAGTTCAAGTCGTTGCGGAAGCCGATGGCGGTCGCGGTCTGCGACGACGTGCCGTAGTACTGCTTCGAAATCTTGCAGTTGTACGCGACGCCGACTCCGCAGTTGCCGTTGTTGGCGACCGCGCCCACCAAGCCCGCGCACGAAGTGCCGTGGGTCGTGGTCTGGCTGCCCGACTGGCTCGCGGTGGAGTTGTAGTTCGCCGCAAGGTCCGCGTGCTGGACGCGCCAGCCACCCTCGAGGATGCCCACCGTGATGCTCGAGTTGCCGGTGTAGCCCGCGGTCCACGCCGGCTCCACGTTGATGTCCGCGATCGTGACTTGCGTGTTGCGCAGGTGCCACTGATTCGCGAACTGCGGATCGGTCGGAAGCGCACGCAGCGCGCGCGGGTGTTCCATGTCGAGGTAGACCTCTTGCAGCGCACCGGAAGCTGTGAGCTCTTCGGCGAGAACGTTCGCTTCGCGGATCGAACGAGCGTGCACGATCCAGAAGCCAGGGGCGGCTTCCAGTTGCTCGACTGTGATGTTCGGCCGCAGGCGCCGGAGCGCGATCATCGGAGCAGCGTCGTCCGCGCGGACGACGATTCGGTTCGTGAGCAAGTAGCCGGGCGTGTTGGCCGGAATGTTGCCGTCCTTGCCTGCGAGGTCGGTGTTGACGCGCGCGGCGGGACTCTCGAGCGCATCCGGGGACTCGATCTGGAAGGTCGCGGTACCGCGCTCGGTGCGCAGTCGCAGCGACTCGAACGATGCCAGACCACCGGCCGGGCCTTGTGCAGCAGCGATCCCGCCGAGCCACAGCGGAAACGCGAGAAACGAGGTCGAGAGAATTGCGAGCAGTCGTCTTGTCCTCATGATTTTGAAAAGCCTCTCTCAGGAACTGGGGATCGAAGAGAATCCGCCGCGCGGTGAAAGCAACGAGCGGCTGCGGACATCCGAGTCGGACTCTACTGAGAGGTCGCGAAATGAGGCAGAGAGATGCAACGTTGCGCGCGGCTTCGGCCCAATTCTGGGAGAGCCGTCGTTCGCGAATCGATGGCGACACCGACCTGCCGGCGGAGATGCGCGCGATCTCGTGACGATCGCGAATGTGCGCCGCAGCGGCGCGTCGAGCTCGCGAGCCGCGCGGCTCGGCTCGTGCTACAGCGTGCCGTAGATCTTGAGCTGATAGCTCGCCCACGTCGCCGCGACCTGCGGCGCGTGGTCCGAGATCTTGATCGTCCACGCGCCCGCCGAGAACTCGTCCCAATGACGGCGCGACGTGAACACGAAGTTCGTGTAGTTGTCGGTGGGATCGGCTCGCGGAACAGCGAACAGCGATTGCGTTCCGGACGGAGCGGTCAGGACGATTCGCAGCTCACCGACGTTCGTCGTTGCAATATTGAGGATGAGCTCGACGCTCTCGACGCGAATGTTCGCCGGGACGTTCACGAGCCGCGTCAGACCTGACGGAGTGTTGTCCGGAATCACCTTGTTGACGGCGACCACGCCGGTGGTGAACGACGTTTCGGCCGGAACGTTCGTCCAGCCGGCCGCGAGCTGAACGGCCGCGAATGCGTCGACCGCACCGAAGCCGTAGTTGTAATTGACGTCGTGACCGCCGCCGTTGACGATCCACTCTGCGTTGCCCGGATCGCACCTGCGCGCCGAGTTGATGAGGATGTGGTGCACATCGCGCCAGCCCAAGTTCGGGTTGGCTTGCAGCATGAGCGCGATCACGCCGGCGGTGATTGGACAGGCGGCGCTCGTTCCGCCGAACGCGCTCGTGCACTGGTTGCCGACGTACGTGGTGTAGATGCCGCGCACGTTTCCGTCGGACGGCGCGACCACGAGCATCGAGGATCCGCTCTCGTTGTAGAGCGATCGCACGTCCTGGTCGCCGATGGCACCGACCGTGCACACCTTGCGATTCGAAACGTACGGGTCGTAATCACAGCGCTGCAACGGTCCGCCGTTTCCGGCCGCCCACACGAAGATCGTGCCCTTGCCGGCGCGACCGTTCGCAACGGCCGTGTCGATCGCGGCGCGCTCCACCGACGACAGGTAGCTGATCCGTCCGAAATCGACCGGCCCCCAGGAGTTCGACTTGATCGCGTTCAAGTTGTTCTTGAAGCCGAACGCCGCGGCGTTCTGCGAGCTCGAGCCGAACAGGAGCTTCGAGATCTTGGCGGTGCACGCCACGCCGACACCGCACTTCCCGTTGTTCGGCACGGCGGCGACGAGTCCCGCGCACGAGGTCGCGTGGTCCGAGGCGAATCCTCCCGGCTGGCTCGCAGACGCGTTGAAGTTCGCGGCGAGGTCCGTGTGCGTCGTTTGCCAGGCGTCCTCGACGATTCCGACCGTGACCCCCGTGCCGGTGTAACCAGCCAGCCAGGCGTCGACGAGATTGATGTCCGCCTCCGGACGCTGCGTGTTGTGCAAGTGCCATTGCTTGGCGATGCCCGGATCGTTCAAGCCGCGCAGCTCGCGCGGTGATTCCATGTCGACGTACGCTTCGCGCACGCGGAGGTCGCTCGAGAGCGCGTCCGCCAGCGCGATCGCGTCGCGCACCGAAAGCGCGTCGACGATCCAGAAGCCGGGCACGTCGTCGACCGGCGCGAAGGTGAGGCTCGGCCGCGCTCGTCGCAGCGCTTGCAGCGGCGCGGAATCATCCGCGCGGACGACGATCCGGCTCGTCACACGGTAGCCAGGCGTGTTCGGCGGAATGTTGCCGGCCTTGTCGGCTAGGTCTTGGTTCTCGCGCTCGGCTGCGCTTTCTCCGGCGTCGAGGTTCGCGATCCGAAACGACTCGATGCCCTGAGGCGAGCGCAGCCGTAGCGACTCGAGCGGCTGGAACGAGTGCGAAGAACTCTGTCCCGCGAGCGCGATCGGAAGCGCCCATAGAGGAATCGATAGAAACGAGAATAGAGAGGTGGCGCGCATGGACCGGAAGCGGCTCGCGAATTGGGGGGACTGGGAAGGGCGGCGCCGACCCGGCGGAATCACCGGGCCCCGCACGACTCTCTCAGTCAAACTCTACCCAGAAACCTCGAGCCCGGTCAGAGCGAATCGGGGCTCAGCGGCGCTTCCACGTCACTCCGGACGGCCCGTCTTCGAGCACGATTCCGCGCGCCGAGAGCTCGTCGCGGATCCTGTCGGACTCCTTGAAGTCGCGGGACTTGCGGGCGGCCTCACGCTTCGCGATCAGGGCCTCGATGCCCGCATCGATCGTCTGAGCCTCGGTCTGGATGCAGCCGAGGACCGCGTTCGCCCGGTGCTCGACGAATTGCAGCGCGGCCGCGGCGGCGGACACCCCCAGTCGCGACTCCAAGGCTTGCGTGCGGAGCTTGAACAGCGCCGCCAGTGCGCGCGGCATGTTCAGGTCGTCGTCCATCGCCGCCTCGAACTCGGCCTTCGCGTCTGAGACCGCCTCGAGTCCATCGTCCGCACTCGGACTCGCATCGTGACCCTGCGCGGCACGACGCAGACGCACGACGAGATCGTCGAGCCCTTCGAGCGCGCTCGTCGACTCGCGCATGATCTCCCACGTGAAGTTGAGCGGTTGGCGGTAGTGACCGCGGATGAGCGCGAAGCGCAGCGCGCGAGCCGTGAAGCCTTTCAGGGCGACGTCGTCGACGCTGTACACGTTGCCCAGGCTCTTGCTCATCTTGCCGCCGTCGACCTGGAGGAACTTCGCGTGCATCCAGTAGGTCGCGAACGGCTTGTCCGAGAAGCCCTCGCTCTGCGCGATCTCGCACTCGTGGTGCGGGAAGATGTTGTCCTCGCCGCCCGTGTGGATGTCGATCTGCTCACCGAGGTGCTTGCGCGCCATCGCCGAGCACTCGATGTGCCATCCGGGAAATCCGTCGGGGCCGAATCGGCTCGGCCACTTCATGAGGTGGTGCGGATCGCTCTTCCAGAGAGCGAAGTCGGCCGGATGGCGCTTCTCCTCGCGCACCTCGATGCGTGCGCCCGCGTCGAGATCCTCGACCTTGTTTCCCGACAGTCGCCCGTAGCGCGGGAAACGCGCGACCTCGAAGTACACGTTGCCGTCCGTCTGGTACGCCAAACCCTTCTCGATGAGACCATCGATGATCGTGAGCATCTCGGGGATGTGCTCGCTCGCGCGCGGGTAGACGATCGCGGGCAGGCAGCCGAGCGTCTTCAGGTCCTGCATGAAGAGCGCGGTGTACCCGCGGCTGATCTCGAGCGGATCGCGCTTCTCGCGCCGCGCCTGCATCTCGATCTTGTCCTCTCCGTCATCGGCGTCGTCGGTGAGATGGCCGACGTCGGTGATGTTCATCACCTGCCGCACGGTGAAGCCGCGGTACTCGAGCCAGCGGCGCAGCGTGTCCGCGAAGAGGTACGAGCGGAAGTTTCCGATGTGCGCGCGGCCGTACACCGTCGGTCCGCAGTTGTACATGCGCACGATCTTGGGCTCGAGCGATCGGAAGGGCTCTTTGCGCTTCGAGAGCGAGTTGTAGACGGTGAATGCCAAGCGATCTCCCAGGGCGCCGCGGACTGTCTCGCAGCGAATCTTCAGGTTATCTTGCGGAGCGTAGCGATTCCCGTCACTTCCTTCCCTCGGAGAGTGTCATGCTCGCTTCGCTCGTCGCAATCTCCACGTTGGCGTTGCCGACGCTCGTTCGGTCGGCCGACGATCCGCCGCCCCACTGCGTCCGTTACTTCTCGCTCGAGGAGATCAAGCCCGATCTCTTGCGCAAGGTCGTGGGCGAACTGGGAACTCCCGACGCGCCCGCTCGCATCGTCTCCGGTCCGTCGACGGCGACGTGCCGGCCGAAGCTCAGCTTCCTCGCGCTCGAGATCCGCGACGACCTCGCGAGCAAAGACATCGCACGCGCCCTGAAGAAGAGCTGTCGCAACGTGGAGGAGCTCGTCTGGACCACGTTTCGAGGCGTAGACAAGACGCTGCCGAGCATCCTGGGCGTGTCGCCTCAGGACTGCGTGATCGGAATGGCGAGCGACATGCGCTGGTTCGAATCCGCGGGTGACGCGAAGCACTTCTACTTCGTGCCCGGCAAGCTGAACGCAGAATCCATCGCCAAGCAGTTCACGAATCTCTTCGGTCCGTTCGATGCCGGGGACATCGGAACGATCGCGGGCGAGACGCTGACGTTCGCGCTGCCCGCTGCCGTCGACGCGATCGCCGCGAAGCGCGCCGCGAAGGCGATCGACAAGCTCGACGGCGTGAGCCAGGCCGAGATCGTCGCGGGTTCGCTCATGGTCGAGATCGAACTCGACTGCGTCCACGCGAGCGCCGTTCCCGCCAAAGAAGAAGCGCGCGGACCGCGCTTCTATTCGAAGCCGGTGGCCGACGCGCTGGCGAAGGAACTGCTCGCGCTCGCGAAGTGAGCGCGACTCGAGTCGAGATCAGGTCGCGGGAAGCTGGTCGGGCGGACGCGTCTCTTGCTTGCGAGGTCCACCGAGTGCCCACACTCCGATCACCAGCGCCGTTCCGAGTGCGAGGACCCACGGCCACGCACTGTGGGTGACGAGCTCGGTGCGTTCGCGGCCACCCCCACCGGCCGCGCCCCCGCGCCCCGGTCGCAGCGCTTGCCTCCGAGCGTCGACTCCGGATCCGGCGCCCAGCGCCGTCTGGAACGACGCGCCGGATTCGTACATGGCGAGAGTTCGGCGATAGTTTTCGTCGGCGTCGACACTCGCGTTGAATCGATCGCTGCGCGCGAGCGCGGGAGTGCGCGAGCGGATGTCGTTCCCCTGCTGCTCGATGCCGATGAGCTTGAGCGGATCGCCGGGGTGCATGAGCCCGCGGTCGCGCTCCTTCAGCACGCCCTGCTGACTTGCGGGACTCGGTTCGCGGTCCTTGGACTTGCCCTCGAACGCAAGCACGGGCAGCGTGATCGACAACGCACCGACGAGAGGCAGAGCGCAGCGGATGAGTCGAGGGACGAGTGACATGATCGTGGTGCTCCAGTGGCCGGTCACGGCGCGACGAGGTAGCGGTTCGGATCGTTGTCGAGTTGCGTCCACCGCAGGATCTCCGCCGGTTGAACGGCGACCGGAAGCCATCCCGCTGCCAGACCGGAGCTGCCGCCCAAGAGGCGCGCGTCGTAGTTGATCTGAATGCTCGGTGTGCCGTAGACGATGTTCTCGTTGCGGCTCACGACCGCGCCGTTGATCTTGTCCGGCGAACCGCCGAACACCGTGTAGCAGACCGAGTGGTTCGTATAGAACACCGCGTCCAGGTTGCCGGCGTACATGCTCGAGATCGTCGAGTAGTCCGCGACTCCTCCGACCGGCATGTTGCCTGCCCAGTTCGCCGTATCCATCGGCGTCGTGAGGATCACGTTGGCGAGCGTCGTCTGAGGGTCGTACACCCCGTCTCCGTCGATGTCCTCGCCCGTGCCCGGAATCGCGTCGCCCACGTTTTTCCCCGGCGGAATAAGTCCGAGCGATTGATCTGCCGCCGTGTAGTGTTCGACCGTGAACACGCCGTCGCCTTCCAAGACGTCGTCGTCCGCGGTGCCCAGGATTCCGTCTATGCCCGGACGCGTGTTCGGAATCCCGTCGAGCCCCGCGTCCTCTTTCGATGCGTTGAGCGGATCGGCCATCCACCAAGCTTCGTAGAACTGCCATGTGGGATCTTTGAAGTTGCCGATGACCACGTTCTCTCGGGCGAAGAGACCGAGGAAGTCCTTGTTCCAATTCGACGTCAGCCACGCTTCGGTCGCGGCCTGCGTGTTGTCGGTCGGTCGCGGAGTCGCGGGCGCGTTCTTGTACGTGATGGAGTCCGGGCAGTAGACGTTGCCCCCCGAGTAGATCGTCCCTTGTCCGGTGACGACTCCCTTGATGATCACGTTCCCGCGCACGACGACCGGACCATCGAGAACGATGGGATTTGCCGAGGTTCCGACGAGGTAGAGGTTCTGCTTCTCGCCGGCTTGGTCCCCCACGACACCGTTCGCCACGGGAATACCGCCCACCGTGATCGTCCCGCCTTCGGCGATCGCCGCCGCCTCGTAGATCGAGAGATCCGTCAGGTTGGGCATCTCGATCGGATCCTGGAACTCGTGTTGATTCGAGGCCTGTCCGCCGACGCCTTGCAGGTTCTGAGCTCCGACGATGTCCCAGCTGGACCAGACGCCGCCGTCGCCGCCGTTCAGGAGGTTGTCGCCGTTGTCATCTCGGTAGCCGGAGAGCGACGCGCTCCCCGCGTTCATGCTCACGCCTTCGTACAGCGGCTGTCCGCCGACGGTCGGCGAGTAACCCGCGACGGCGAACTGTCCGTTGCTGCGCACGTTGCCGTAGCAAAAGATCGTGTTGCCGTAGAACCAGCCCCAGTTGTTGATGAAGTAGCCGTAGTTGAAGACTTCGCTGGGCGCGAGGCTGTACTCCACCACGGTGCGCAGCGCGCGCCACGACGAGATTTCCCGTCCCGGAGCGAGCGCCATCGGCGCATCCGGCGAGTAGCCCGTCGCGTCGATCTGGACCGTGATCGAGCTCGTCGTCTGCGCAAGCCGCGTCATCGTCACCGTGTACGCACCGACCTGGGCCGCACCGTCCATGACCGGCTCCGCGGAGTACGGCGTGAACGTCTGTGCGGCAGCGAACAGAGAGTTGACGCCGCGCAACGGGTCGCTGACGCTCGTGTTCTTGACGGCCTGAGCGAGGAAGTTGAGCCCGCGCTCGACTCCTGCTTCGGCCAAGTACTGAGTGCGCACGCCGTCGACGGCGCGCCGCGACTCCTTGACGTCGACGGTCGACACGCTGGTCGCCACGTAGAGCACGCACATCAGGCTCGAGACGACCACGAGCGTGGCGATCAGCGCCGCACCCCTTCGCGAACCGACACTGCGCCGTAAACGCCTAGTTTCGAGGGTGAACATGGAATTCCTCCGTGATCTCGGCCTGTCCCGTGCGCTGTCCGACCGTGGAGAACGTGATCTCCCAAACATCGCCGTTGAGCGCGACCCGGAATCCGGGAGGCGCGTCGTTCCCGCTTCGCAATCCGTCGGCGATCACGTCCTCGCGCTGGACCGCGAATGCCTCGTCGAGCACCTGCCGAACGAGCCGACGATTCACAGCACCATCGACGCCCACGCCGTTGCGGACGGTGTATTGCACGACCCAACCGGCCCGGTTCTGCGAATCCGCGTCCGAGCCCAGCCGGCGATCGAACACGCCCCACGTCGCCGCGCCGCCGACCGCGACGGGCACCATGAACCGGAGCCGGCTGTTGCCGTCCGGCAGAGCCGAGACGGTGATCTGCGCATCCGCGCTGACGCGCAGCTCGTCGACGAGCGACTTGACCGACGTGCGGAGCGTCCGATTCTCCTCGACGCCGCGAATCACCGTCATCTGCGAGTCCTTGCTCACGTCGACCGCGACCGCCAGGCCGTAGCCCACGACCGCGAAGATGCTCAGTGCGATGCTCATCTCGAGCAGAGTGAAGCCGGCCGTTTTCCGAGTGGGCTTCATCGCTCGCTCCTCAGCGTGGTCAGGCGGCCGATCTCGCGGTTCGTGCGCAGATCGACGAGCGATGCATCGATCTGTTGAAGCTCGATCGCGGTGACGAACACGGTCAGGTCGACGGCGTAGTTCGAACGGTTCGCGGTGGCTTGGTCGAAAATGCGATTGCCGTTGAACGCCGGCAAGTTGGAGTACGGTTGCGCGGACAGATCCTCCATGACCGTCTCCAGGAACACCGTCGCCTGGCTCGTGCGCTCCGAGGTGCGCACTGCCGAAAGGCTCGAGGCGAACGCACCGGCGGTCGCGAGCAACACCGTGCACGCGACCGACATGGCGATGGTGACCTCGATCACTGAAATGCCCGCCCGCCCGCGCGGTCGGCGACTCTGCCCCGAACGAAGTCGCATGGACTTCTCCCTTTGCCTGCCCAGCCCGACTCCCTGCCGGCGCCCCAACGCCGTCAGTGCCCCATTGATCGAGCCGTCCGCCCCCGCGACGTGAGATTATTTACGATTTCCTAGGTGCCGATGCGGAAGCACGGCGCGGAACTCGGCGCACTGGGATCTCAATTCACGACGCACCTTCCTCTACACTGAACCGCTTGTTCATCGGACCCCCTTCTCGTTAATCACGCCGTGTCTCCCACGCCTCGTTTCCGGCTCGATCGCGAACTCGGTTCCGGCACCACGGGACGCGTGTGGCATGGCGTCCTGACCGAGGGCTTCGGCCCCTACCCCGCGGGCCAGTCGGTCGCGGTCAAGTACATGCACGCCGCGCTCGAAGCGGACCCGCAAGCGTGCGCGGCATTCCAAGGCGAAGCCGATGCCGGACAAGCGCTGATGCACCCGGGGGTCGTCCGAGTGCTCCATTCGGGACGCGACGAGAAGGGCCGCTTCCTCGTGATGACGTTCGTGCCCGGGCGCAACTTGCGCGAGGTCGAGCGCGAATCGGGGTTGCTTCCGGAACCGATCGTGCGCTCGATCGCGCGCCAGATCTCGGCCGGCTTGGCGGCGCTGCACGCGGCGGGTTACGTCCACTGCGATATCAAGCCCGAGAACATCCGACTCGACGCCGAAGGCAACGCAGTTCTCCTCGACCTCGGCTTCGCGCGGCACGCACCGGAGGGCGACGGTCGAGTGGAGCGCGATGCCGACGCGCGCGGCGCGCGATCGGCGCGCGGCAGCCTGTCGTATCTCGCGCCCGAGCAAGCGCTCGGCGAATCGGCCACACGCGCCAGCGACGTCTTCGCGGTGGGCGTCGTGATGTACGAGATGGCGACGGGCCTGCACCCCTTCGCCGGCTTCGCGAGCGCGCCGTCCGAGCGCAAGCTCGCGTCGCGCCACGGTCTGGCTCGGTCGCACCCGCTCCTCGAAGGCGCGAGCTCGACGAGCCACATTGCGCGCGCAGCCATCGAGAAACCCGACGCCGACAAACTGCTTGCAGCCATCGCGACCGCGCGCTTCGTTTCGCCGTCGCGCTTCGTGCCGCAACTGTCGCCGTTCCTCGATCGATTGCTGCAAGACGTTCTTCAGCGCGATCCGTCGCGCAGACCCGACGCGGCCGAGCTTCACAATCGACTGTCCGCGCAAGAGACCAGCGCTTGGTGGCGCGCGCAACTTCAGTTCGAAGCCGGCGCGCGTCGCGGGGGCACGGGCGAGCCGGACGCACAGCACCTGACGCCGCTCGTCGGCCGCGAACGCGAGTTCGAGGAACTCATGGCGGCGTACGTCGCGGATGTGCAATCGCCCGCGCGCGACGCATCTTTGGCCGCCGGCGCTGCGCGTGGCGGCGGCGCGG
>JANLUN010000111.1:0-3289 GCA_031363505.1 Planctomycetota bacterium
ACGCGAGCACGATGTCGATGGATTGACGTGCGTCCGCGTGCTCGCGTGTTCGAACGCGGGCGGCGCGTTCACGAAGCAGCGCACGATTCCGCTCGCACCGGAAGTCTCCGTCGACGTGGACCTGGGAGTGGCTTCGCCGGGACGCACGCTCGTGCGTGCGACCGCGCGCCTTTCCGGTGGCAGCGTCGATCCGATTCCGGAGAACGATGCCACTTCCGCGTCCGTCGTGAGCGAGGGGGCGATCTCGGTGGCCGTCGCAGCACCGAGCGGAATGCGCGCGGCGCTGATGCGCGCGCTCGCCCCGGCAGCCGGCGCGTCAGCGAGCGGTCTCTCGCTCGAACCAGTAGAGCCCTCGGCGATCGGCCGCGCGCTCACGGACGTCGACGTGCTCGTAACGGCCGGCATCCCGCTGCGCGAAGTGCCGCGCGAGCACCTCGAGCCGTTTCTGCAACGCGGCGGCGGATGGATCGCGTTCGCGGGCGAGGAGTGGCTCGAGCGAGACGGGAACGGCGGCGTGCTCGAGCTCTCCGCGATGACGCCCGTCGCGGACGACGACGGCGCGCGCGACGTGGTCCTGCTCGTCGACGGTTCCGGAAGCATGACCGGCGCGCCGTTCGATATCGTGCGCGCGACGGTGTTGCGGCTCGCGGACCGTGCGCCGACGCGCGGCGTCATCGATCTGCGGGTTTTCGGCGCGACGCTCGGACCCGCGCTGCGCGTTCGCGGCGAGCTCACCGAGACGAGCGACGACGTGCGCGCGCGACTCTCGCAAGCTCTGCCGACAGCCGCGCCGGGCGGACCCACGCGCATGTTCGACGCGCTCGACGAACTGTCGCGCGAGGGTGGCAGCGCGGCGCGGCTCGTCGTGCTCTTCAGCGACGGTCGCGACGACTCGGCGTCGGATCCCGTCGCGCGTGCGCGCGCCGTCCGCGAGAACCTGATTCGAGCGCGGGTCGAGCTGCGCGCGATTTCATCAGGACCCGCGGCGAACGTCGAGCGACTCGCGTCGCTGCTCGCCGAGGGCGAGCGTGTGATCCAAGCGGACGCGCTCGACGAGTCCGCGCTCGCGGATCTCTTCGCGCGCGAGATCGCACGCGAGAGTTGGCGCGCGGGGCGCGATGTCGTCGTGCTTCCGGCCGCGCGTGGATCGAGCGGCGAACTCGCGGACGCGATCCTCGGCGCAGCGGCGCAGAACACGCCGTGGCCTCTGATCGAACGTTACTTGCGCATGCGCACGATGCACGATTCCGAACTCGTGTGGGTGTCCAAACGCGGCGAGCCGCTCCTCGCGCTGCACCGCGTGGGTCGCGGCGTCGCGGCGACCGTGGCGTTCGCGCCGACGGGCGACAGTGCCCCGCGTTGGAGCTCGCACGGCGGCGTCCTGTTCGGTCCATTGCTGCGCGCGCTGGGTCGGCGGCCGCGCACGAGCGAGCCCACGGCGCTGTCACGCGACGGGAGGCTCGTCGTCGAGGATCTTCCGATCGACGCTCCGGCAGAGCTCGACGCGCGCATCGACGTTCCCGCGCGCGGCATCGCGCCCGCGAGTTCGATCACCGTGCACCTCTTGCCGGAGACCGCGGCGGCGGACCCGCGCGTCGTGCGCAGCGCGCCGTGGCCGTCCGAGCTCGACGAGATCGGCGACGCGGCGCTCCTTCCGGTCACTCTTTTCACGGCGAGCGGTGGTCCGCGATGGAGCGCGACGCTGGAGCTCCCGACGAGGAGCGAGTTCCGCTCGAGCGCGCGCAGTCCGAGCCATCTCGCGGCGGGGCTACCGTCGTCCGCCGAGCGCCCGCGCGCCGCGCATCACGCCGCCAGTCATCCCGCGGCACGGAACGTCCTCGGCCTCGGACTGTTCTGTCTCTGCATCGGGGCACTCCTCGGCGGCCTCGGCCGCGCGCTCCTCCCCGAATCGGGCCGGCGCGAACTGCGTTCTCAAGGGCTTCCAGATCCCGGCCGACAAGGGGACGTGCGTGCATGAGTCGACGGCGCAGCGAGCCGCCTCCGCGCATCAAGAACACCAGCCGCCAGGGGATCGACATGATGACGCAGGACTTCTCCCGCACGCTCCGCGCACAGCTCTTCGGGATCGCCCTGGCGATCGGAGTGACGCTTGTCTCCGGGTGCGCGTCGACACACAGCGCGGTCAAGACCTCCGAGACCGAGTCCGAAGAGCCTTGGATCGCGCCGACGCCCGTCCTGCGCCAGCGCATCGAGGACGAAGCGGCGCGCATGCCGTGGACGCACGGGATCGAGCGCGTCGATCTCATCCACTGGTTCGCCAAGGTCGGCGAGCCGGCCTACCCGACTCTGCTTCAGATGGTGCTCGACCCGCGTCCCGACGTCGCGGGCGCGGCGCTCGCGGCCCTCGGCGCGACGCGCGACAGCCGCCTGGTCGAACACTTGCGCGCGCTCCCGTGGCCTGACGACGATCAAGGCAGCGACTTGGCGCTCGAACGCGCGCGCACGCTCCTGCGCCTGGGCGATTGGCGGATGATGCCGCGCCTCATCGCGGGGCTCTCCGACGAGCGTCTCATGACGCGCGCCCTCTGCGCGCAAGCGCTGGAGGAAGCGACTCACGAACGCTTCGACTTCGACCCGCGTGCCGATGCGGAGCAGCGCGCGGCTTCGATCGCCAAGTGGGAAGCGTGGTGGCAGGCGCGCAACACCGATCCGCTGCTCACGGAGCCGCCGAAGGAACCTGTGGCACGGCGCGCCGATTCGGAGTGATCGGAGTCTGGGCTGCAGCGCGGCGACTATTGCGAGTCTCCGGCCGCTCCGAGCCGATCGAGCAGGGCCGCGAATCGTTCCTCGTTGCGCAGGCCACGCAAGTCGTCGTCCTCGCTCATGAACTCGCCATCGGCGTAGCCGAGCTCGATCGCGCGCTCGAGCGCATCGAGCGCGCCGCTCGTGTGACCGAGGAGCGACAGCGAACAGGCCAAGTTGTAGTGAACCGTCGGATTCATCGGCGCGAGTCGGACGAGCTTCTCGTCGACCGCGAGGCCGTGTTCGAAGCGCCCCTGACGCGTGTACACGTGACCGAGCTCGGCGAGCGCCTCGACGTTTTCGGGATAACGCCCGATCTCCGTCTCGAGGATCTCCGCGAGGAACACCCAACCGAGTCGGTCGGCCTCTTCGCACACAGGCTGCGAGAGCAGGTTCTCGTCGGGGTCCACGGTCTGCACAGCGTAGTCGACTTGCGGCTTCGAGCTCCAGCGTGTGAAGCCGCGCATCGATGCGCACTCGGGGATCGCACCGCTTGCTCGCAGTCACGCAGACGGGCCATCCGGCG
>JANLUN010000112.1:0-19205 GCA_031363505.1 Planctomycetota bacterium
GACCCCTGCCTGTGAGCTGGTCGTGTCCTCGGCTCAATACCCAGCGTTGCCGAGCGTCCGAGCAGGTCGTGTGCGCTGCGAAGGCGGCTCGGTCGCAGAATCCGCGGTAGAATCGCGCGTAACACAACCATCTAAGGGAACACCTCAGGATGGTCGAGCTGCGAGGCACAACGAACAGCTCGAGGGACGAGCTCGGCGACATCGGCTCTCGACCAACGAGGAAGGCAAGCGATGAACGGGAAGCTTCGGTTCATAACGGCGGGCGTGATTCTGGCCGGCGTCAGTCATGCGCAAACGACTCAGCGTGTCAGCGTTGATTCGGCCGGAATTCAGGGCAATGGCCGTTCGCGGAACGCTTCGACGTCAGACGACGGCCGTTACGTCGCGTTCGAGAGTGAGGCCACCAATCTCGTCGCCGGCGACACGAACACGGATTCGGACGTCTTCGTGCGCGATGTGCAGACCAGCCAGACGACGCGTGTGAGCGTCGACTCGGCCGGCGCTGAGGTCGTCGGACATTCCTACAACTCTTCGATCTCGGGGGATGGACGTTACGTCGCGTTCCAAAGCGAGAGCAGCGGCCTCGTCGCCGGCGACACGAACCTATTCATGGACGTGTTCGTGCGCGATCTGCAAACGTCGCAGACGACGCGCGTGAGCGTCGACTCCGCCGCCGTTGAAGGCAACCACAACTCCGTCGAGCCGGCGATTTCCGCCGACGGGCGCTACGTCGCGTTCATCAGCTTCGCCACGAACTTGGTGCCGAGCGACACGAACGCTGCGTGGGATGTCTTCGTGCACGATCGCCAGACCGGTCAAACCGTGCGCGCGAGCGTCGACTCAGCGGGTGCAGAGTCCGGCGTCCCGATCCCGAGTGGCCCTCCGTCGATCTCGGCCGACGGGCGCTACGTGGCGTTCGTCAGTCTCTCGACGAACCTCGTTCCGGGCGACACCAACGGATTCCAAGACGTCTTCGTGCGCGATCTGCAGCTGGGCCTGACCACGCGCGTGAGCGTCGATTCTGGTGGCGCGCAAGGCAACAGCGACGCGGACACCCCTTCGATCTCGAGCGACGGCCACTTCGTTGCGTTCTACAGCAATGCCTCGAACCTCGTCGTTGGGGACAACGCGGCAGGACCGGACATTTTCGTGCACGACCGTGACACGGGCGCGACGACACGCGTGAGCGTCAGTTCTTCCGGCGCGGAGGGCAATGCCGGATCGTTCGACCCCTCGATCTCGGGCGACGGTCGCTCTGTCGCGTTCTTCAGCAGCGCGACGAACATCTCCCCGGGTGACTCGAATTTCGAACCGGACGTCTTCGTGCACGATCGGCAGAACGGTCAGACGACGCGCGTGAGCGTCGACTCCTCCGGCGTGCAGGGCAACAACGACTCCCAAGTCCCTTCGATCTCTGCCGACGGTCGCTTCGTGGCCTTCTCCAGCTGGGCGTCGAATCTCGTTCCGGGCGACACGAATGGTCAGTACGAGGTCTTCCTACGCGATCGCGGCCCCGGGCCGATCACGCGCTTCTGCTTCGGCGATGGAACGGAAGCCGCGTGTCCGTGCGGCAACAACGGCGATCCGGGACACGGCTGCGCGAACTTGTTCTTCCCGAGTGGCGGACTGCTGCGTGGCTTTGGAATCCCCAGCGTGAGCGCGGACTCGGTGCTGCTGCAGGCGCAAGACCTCAGCGGCAACGTGTGCATCTTCTTCCAAGGCAGCGCGCAGATGCCGGCGACCGTCATCGACGACGGACTGGGCTGTGTGAGCGGCAGCATCATTCGACTGGGGACCAAAGCGGTCGTCGGCGCCACGTCCACCTATCCGCAGGCGGGTGATTTCTCTGTGTCGGTCAAGGGCGCGGTCAGCCCGCTCGGAGCCACGCGGTACTACCAGTCCTTCTACCGCAACTCCGCTCCGCTCTTCTGTCCACCCGCGGGAACCAACCGGACCAACGGGTTGGCCGTGATCTGGACACCGTGATCGACGCGCGTCACTGATTGATTTCGGCGTGCTGCCACGTGCGCGGCAAGTGACACCGATCGCAGCGATCCGTCCAACCGAGTCCGAAGTGGTTTGGATTGTCCGCGTTCGCGAGATCTCGCGTGTGACATGTCAGGCACTCGGTGTCCGTCGGAACGAAGATGCCGACCTCCGCTGCCGGATGGCAACGGTGACACGATGTCGTCGCGTGCACGCCAACGAGCGGAAAGCGCGTGTGCTGGTGCATCTCGATCTGGCCGACGGGGTTCCACGTCTGCTCCTGGTGGCAGGTCGTGCACTCCGATCCGAGCTGTCCGCGGTGGAGGTCCTCGTGACATCCGCCGCAACCTTGTCGCGCGAAGACGGCGACGGGGCCGCGGTCGTTGTGGCACAGAAGACACGTCGCCTTCGAGTGCGCTCCCCTGAGCGCATACCCGGTCTGTGCCTCGTGATCGAACGTGAAGTCCGGCGTGAGCGTCTGCCAGTCATCGCCGACATGGCACAGCGCGCAGTCTCCGGGGAACGTGTCGTGGGGGAGCACCGGCCCGTTGCCCGACCACCACAGGTGTTGCTTCACGCTCTCGGCGCCTTGCGTCATGCACGCGGCGATGAAGAGCACGAGCGGTATCGCGGCGGACATCCAGCGCCGCAAATGCGAGCGGAGAGCGGAGCGCGTCGTCGTCACGGCTAGAAGCTCCTCTGCAAGTAGAACCCGAGCATGACCGCGTTCTCGCTGTCCCATACATCGACTTCGGCGTAGCCGGAGAAGTCCCACCCCGACACGGTGCTCACGTTGCGGCTGCCGCGCAGGCGGTGCTGCGGCAGCTCATTGTTCTCCGAGGAGAATCCGTCGAACTGGTTCTTCGAGAACTCGTAGTCGAGCTGCCAACGCCCGCTCCCCGTGTAGTACGCGAAGCCGAAGCGAGTGCCGATCGAGCTCGTGTACCGGCCTCGACTCCCGAACGCAGAGAGATCGATGAGCGTGCGATCGGCCAAGAGATCCTCGACGTCGACGCCGAGCTCGGCGTCGCCTCCATCCTCGTCCTCATCGGTCCAACCGCCGACCGTGGTGTAGATCCGCGTCCGCCGCGCCATGCGCATCATTCCCGTGAATGCGAGGCGGTCGCTGTGATCGTCGGCGAGCTGCACCGCGGTGACGGGCGTGAACTCTTGCCGGTCGGTCTCGGGGAAAGCCATGTGCGTGTACGTGAAGCTCGCGGAGCTGCCGCTCTCGAAGCGTCGGATCGCGTTCGCGTACGCCTGCGTCAGCTCGAGCCCTGCACCGTTCGCCGAGTCGCTGCTCGTGTACAGGTCGAGCCACGCCGTCCCGTTGTAGTTCCAACCCTTCGGCGGGAGGTACTGGAAGTTCGTCACGAAGAGATCGCGGTCCGCATCCCAGTCGTGGAACGTCTTCTGATAGCCGGCCGCGGCCGACAGCACTTCGCTCTCGTCGCGAACCCAGCGGTACCAGCCCGCGACCTGATAGTCCTCGCCGGTCTGATACTCGTCGAAGGCTTCGGGCATGAAGCCCGCGCTCAATCCGTAACGATTTCCGCCCGCGAGCCGCGTGCCCCATTCCAAACCGTCGACCACGCCGAACTCCGGCATGCCGACTTGGAGGAATCGACCGAGCTCGTAGCGCGAAGGCTCGAAGCGGTTGCCGCCCCAGGAATACGAGAAGCGGTCGAGCCGCAGGCGCGTGTCGCTCTCGTCGTCGTCATCGGGCACGTCCGTGTAGCGGTAGTTCACGTCGCCGGTGATGTTCAGGCGATCGCCGCGGCCGGACAAGTTGTGGTACTCGACGTCGCCGCCCAAGCGGTAAAAGCCGTCTTCGCGGTCGTCTTCCGAGCTCCAGATCTGATCCACGATCGAGTACACACGACCCGACACCGAGCGCGGACGTTCGCCGGGACGCAGCGGCCTGACCTTCGCGAGCAGCGGCTCGCCGGCCTGCCAGTCGTCGTCTTGATTCGTCCACGGCGCGTGCTCGGCCGTGGGCTCCGCGGTGTCCGTCGGCGCTGTCGGTTCGTCGAGCGGTATCGCGGGCTCGACGAATCGCGTTCGTGGAACGCGCGCTTCGCCGCGTGTTCCCGGCGGGGGAGCGAACACGCGGTCGTCGAGCTCGACGTCCGCGCCGCGCTCGGAGATGCGCGCGATCCGGCCGGCGTAGATGAATCCTTGACGCGGAAAGAACTGCACACGATCGCCGACCTCGAGGCCGTCGTTCGTACCGCGGTCGACCGTCGCGAGCCCGGGCTTCGATGACGTGACCCGCAGCTCGATCTTCTCGAAGGCGTCGTCATTCTGCGTGCGCGCGAAGCCTGGTTGCGCCCAAAGAACCGCGACCAGGACCAGAAGGCAGATGCGGAGCATCAGTTCCTTCTCGGCTTTCGCCGCAGCAGAACTTCTTCGTGAACGCCGTGGCAGTCCACGCACTCCGTTTTCAGGGGGCGGTAGCGCACGAACTCGACGCCGCCCTCGAACACCGTCTTATGGCAGGCCGCGCACGCGACGCTCTCGTGCGCCCCCTCGAGCGGGAACACCGAGTCCCGGTCGTGGTTGAACTTAGTGAACGAGCGGAGTTCGTCGGTGTGGCACCGGGAGCAGTCCGTCGCGCCGCCGTCGTCGCCTTCGGACGCGAATTGACCTGCGTGCGGATCGTCGTGACAGTCCGCGCAGCTCGAACCGCGCGAGCGTCCCCACGTCCGGCCGAGCGCGTCGGGTCGTTTCAATTGCGCGTGACAACCCGAGCACTTGGTCTCGCCGTGCGCGCCGACCAGCATGAAGCCAGTCCAGAGCCCGTGGTCGAAGCCGCGCGGGAACGCGCGCCAGCTCGATTCGACGTGACAGCGCGCGCAATCGGCGCGGCCGGCGACCTCGCTCGGTAGATCGTCCCAGTCGAATGTGCCTTGGTGCGGGTCGGTGTGACACGTCACGCAACCTTCGAACGCGCCGAAGTGCTGCGACACGCGACCGAACTTCCGCCCCGTCGCGTCGGCTGTTTCCGCGAGCGGGTGGCACGAGTCGCAGGCGCTCTGCGCGTGCGCACCTTGCACGGGGAATCCGGTCCAGCGCGCGTGATCGAACCCCGCCGCCGGAATGTCGGCGAACTCCGTCGTCGAGTGGCAGCGCGCGCACTCGCCGTCGGCGATCGTCGGCAGCGAGCGCGTGAACGGCTCGAAGAAGCCGTCGTGCGCGTCACCGTGGCAGCCTTCGCATTGCGCAGCAGTCCCGTTGAACTCGCGCGGCTCGGCGTCGCTCGGGATCGTGTGGCATCCGTTGCAATCGGTCTCGACGTGCGAGCCGGTGAGCTTGAACGCGGAGAGCTGGTGCTTCTCGACCGTGAACGCGTGCGGCTCGAAGTGATGGCGGTCGTGACACGAGAGGCACCCGGACTCGGCGAGCGGCGAGCCTTCGAATTGTCCGCCGTGAGGATCGTCGTGACACGCGGCACACTCGTCGGCGCCGCGACCGGGATAGCGCGCCTTGAAATCGGACGCCTCGGGCGCGTGGCATTCGTCGCACGTCACCTGGTCGTGGGGGACGTCGATCGGGAAGCCGGACCGCGCGTGCTGCTCGGCCGTCAGCGTGAGACGTTCGTCGCGGAAGCTTTCGTGCGGCGCCTCGTGGCAGCTCACGCAGCTCTTGTCGACCGGCATCGTCGCGAGAGCCGCGACGCCGGTGAGAAATGGCCGCGCGTGCGGCGACTCGTGACAGCCCTCGCAAGTGCGCACGGCCGGCCGGTTCGCGCCGTCCCCTAGCGCCTCGAGCGAATGCGCGTCGGACTCCGCGTGACATTCGCGACACCCGACGTCGCCGTGTCCGCCGACGAGCGGGAGCTGACGCTCGTGCCCGAGCGAGAAGAGCTCCTCCCACTTCGACTGACCGTGGCAGCTCGCGCACGCGACGATCATGCGCCCTTCGTGCGGGTCCTCGTGGCAGCTCGCGCAGTCCTGATCGAGCCCCATGAACCGCTTCGTGCCCTTTTCGAGCACGGGATCGAGTGCATGCTGGTGGCACGCCGTGCAATCGAGCGGGAGGTGCGCTCCGTTGAGATCGAAGCCGATCTTCGCGTGGTCGAACTCTCCCGGCCGCGGAACTCCCGCTTGGATGAAGCTCAGCCGATTGACCAAGCGGAACTCGCCGCCGTGGTGCTCGCTGTGACAGACCGCGCACGAGCGCGCGAGCCCCGCGTCGAACGATCCGTGCAGGCCGTCGCGCGCCTCGATCTGCGTGCCGATGTCGGCGTGACACTCGAGGCAGCTGTCGGTCATGTTCGAGAACCAGCCGCCGTGACACGCCGCGCAGCCGCTCTTGCCCGCGAGATCGGATTCGCGCTCGTGCACCGACGACAACGCTCCGGGCGACGTGCGCTCGAGGTCGACGACCGCGGCGAAACCGACGGCCATCGCGGAGAGGATGGCGATCCAGAGACGCGCGCTGTGACGCCTCACGAGAGCCTCCCGTCGATCACCGAGGATCCGTACGTCAGCACGTAGACGACGTGCAACACGATCAGCACGACCATCAGCACGGCGATCCAGCGGTGCAGGTAACGCCAACTGCCGAGCAGCGCGCGCAGATCCTCGTAGTGCGCGGCCGCGAGCGCGGTCCGGTGCGCGCGACGCGCGAGGTGCAGCGTCTCCTGCACGCGATCCTCGGGAACTCCTTGTCGCCGGCCGTCGCGAGCGAGCTCGGCGATCACGAGGTTGAGCTCACGCTCTCCGCGGACGAGCGCGAGCGCGCGCCCGTAGAGCGAGCTGCGCCATTGCTGTGACTGGATCAGCGCTCCGAGGCGTGCTTGCACGCGCTCGACGAACCCACGCTGGCTCTTGTCCCAGTTCTCGATCATCCGATCGAGATGGAGCTTCACTTCCTCGATCTCGAGCTCACGTCCGTTCGCGGCGCGCGGCAGGTACGCGTAGAAGTAGCGACCGATCGCGCCGGTCACGAGCAGCACGGCGAGGGCGAGGAACGCGTGCCCACCGACGGTGTCGCGCGGCGACATCGCGCCGTGGAGCATCGCGCAGAGGAGCGCCAAGATCCCCGTCGCGACGTGCGACGTCATCCACGCGCTCAGCGAGCCGAAGCGGAACTTGAAACGCGGCGAACGCCGCAGCAAGTACATGAGGTTGACGACGATCAACGCCGTCGCACCGATGCCGAACCACAGTCCGAAGCCGCGTCCGGAGCGGAGCATCGCGTGCTTCGCGCTGGCAGCGCGCTCCCCGCGATCGAGCAGGTAATAGTCGGAGTGCCACAGCGCGAAGATCAACGCGACGAGCGACAGCGCGAAGCCGATCGCGAGCGCCTTGGTGAGGCCGGTGCCCTTCTCGACGATGGGCTCGGCCGGAGCACGCAGAGCCGGATCGAACGACACGCCCGAGCGGCCGAGCAGCTCGAACGGTGCGACGCCGCCCGCCATCACGAATACTTCGTCGTTCGCGAGGCCGTGGAGCTCGGAGCGCGAACCGTTCTCGATCTCGACGTCGACCGAGTCTCCGCGAATGGCAAGCACGCGACTCTTGAGCAGCACGCGCAGCTTGCCCTGATCGACGCTCGCCTGCAGTTTCTGCTCGTTGCGCGCGCGGATGCGAAAGAACGCGTCGCGGCGATACGAGAGAGTGACTTCGTTGCCCGGTTGCTCGGCGAGTCCGACCGCGGCTTCGACCGCGCTGTCGCCGCCGCCGACCACGAGGATGCGCCGACCTTGGTACGAGCGCGCGTCGAGCAAACTGTACGCGACCTTCGAGAGGTCTTCCCCAGGTACGTCCAGCTTGTTGGGCGTGCCGCGCCGGCCGAGCGCGATGCACACGTTCCGCGCCGCGTACGCACCCGTCGCGGTGCGCACGACGTAGCCCGATTCGCCGTTCTGCTCGACGCCTTGGAACACTTCGCCGCCGCGGATCGGGAGCTCTTGATCGCGCGCGATCTTCTGCCAGAGCTCGATGAGCTCTTCCTTCGTGTACGTCGTCTTCGCGAGACGGCCGTGAATCGGCAGCTCGACCGGCTGCATCATCACGAGCTTGCGGCGCGGGTACTTCGCGACCGTTCCGCCCGGACCGGCTTCTTGATCGATCGTGACGAACGACAGCCCGTGACGCTTCGCCTCCAGCGAGCACGCGAGTCCCGCAGGCCCGGCGCCGACGATGCAGAGATCGAAGTGGTCGCCGTTCGTCGGCGCGTCGGCGACACGTCGCGCGATCTCGGCCGCGACCGCGGTGCCGTGCTCGATCGCCGTCTTGATCAGCGCGTGCGCCGTCACCTCGCCTGCGAGGAAGAGACCGGGCGAGCCGACGGCTTCCAGGGACTCCGTGAGCACCGGCACGTCGTTTCGTTTGTCGAGGTTCGCGATCGTGACCTTGATCGCGCCGACGGGGCACTCGCGTTCGCACGTCGCGTGTCCAACACAGCTCGCGCCGTTCACGACCACCGCCTGGCCGTGCACCATGTCGAGCACGCCGTCCTCGGGGCAAGCGGCGACGCACGCTCCGCAACCGAGGCAGCGCGAGAGATCGACGACCGGGTATTGGAGCTGCGTCTGCGCGTTCGTGTGACGCACCGCGCGCCCGCGCTCCTCGAGCTTGCGCTCCATGCGCACGAGGTCAATGCGACGCGAGATCGCCGCGAACAGGGCGATTCCCAGCGCCAGCACGAGCGCGAGAAGCAGAGTCCAGCTCATCGCGGGCTTCTCGCGCGGGCAATGACACGGGAGGCCCGCGTCACTGCCGCGTCGAGCGCTCGATCAGGGCTGCTCCGGAGTCGGCTCGGGCGCAGGCTCCGGGCTCGGCTCCGGTTCGGGCGTCGGCGCCGGCGTAGGCGCGGGTGCCGGCGGCGTGACATGCGACGTCGTCGTCTGTCCGTTGGAGGGCGTCGGCGCGGACGAAGGCGTCGAAGCGGGCGGCGGACGCGTCTTCGTGCGTCGCGTCGGCGGAGTCGTGGTCGATTTCTCGGGAACGCGCGCGGGCGGGGGAGTGGCCGCCTGCGGCTCTTCGAGCTGGCCGGGCAGCGCGCCAGACTCGACGTACTCCTTCGCGGCCGCGATGCACTGATCGAGGCGGCCGTCGAGCTCGCGGATCTGGTCGCCGAGCTTGTCGACGTCGGCGGAGATCATCGCCACGGCGGCGGAGTTGAAGTCGTGCTCGAGGAACAGCGCGTAGTCGCGGGTGTCGGAGTTGAACGCGTCGTACGAGATGCGCGCGGCGACGAGCGCGTTGAGCACGGCTTCATAGCGCGTGCGCGTCTCTTCGAGCCGCACTTGGCTGTGCTGGCGCATCTTCGTGTTGCCGAACGACTCGAGGTTCTGCGTCCACTCTTGGAACACCTGCGTCGCCGTTTGCTTCAGCGGTTCGACGCAACCCGTGAGCTTCTTGGCTTGCATGTCGGACTGATCGAGCGTGCCCATCAGGTGCGCGTACGCGGCCACCGCGTCGCCTTGGAAGTTCGGCGCCACGATCGAACGCAAGGCATCGAGGGCGGCGTGCGCCTTCTCCTTCGAGAGCACGGCTTCGACCTGGACGCTCTCGACGTTGCCGAGCAGATCGTCGACCTGGGTGAGGCCGTACTTCGTGTCGCGCGACATCGAGAACGCACCGCAAGCGGTGAGGCCGAACACGGCCGACAAGGCCAAGATGGACGAACGGGCGAGCATGCTGAGATCCTCGGTTGGAGTGCCTCGGGACGACCGCCCCGATCGAACTCTGTTCGACCAATCGCAGGACCGGGCTTGAGCGCCCGTCAAAGCGTCGACACGGGCTCTTCGATGCGGACGGGCACGGCCGCGCGCGCTGCGGACCGATCGAGCAGCCACGAGATCGCTCCCACGCCGACGATGCCCCACTGCAATCCGTAGTAGGTCCACAGCGCCGTGGCGATCCCGCTCGTGAAGCCGTAGCTGTGGAGTCCGACACCGAGGAGGTTGACGCCCCACCACGAGAACGCGACCACCGTTCCGCCGAGCGCGGCGGCCATGCACAGGCCGTGCTCGCGCAGGTAACCGCCCATTCGACCGTGGAGGATCACGATCTGCGTCAGCACGATGAGAAGCGCGCCGTTCTCCTTCGGATCCCAACCCCAGAAGCGTCCCCAACTCTCGTTGGCCCAGATGCCTCCGAGGATCGTGCCGACGGTCGCGAAGATCAGCCCGAAGCAGAGCACGCCGTACACCATGCGCGACAGCGCGCTGTAGTACGCGCGATCATTGCGTCGCAAGCGCGCGGCGCGCGAGATGAGATAGATGCTCCCGAGCAGCGCGGCGAGGAGTCCCGCGGAGTAGCCGACCGTGATCGCGGTCACGTGCGTCGCGAGCCAGAAGTTCGTGTCGAGCACCGCGACGAGGCTCGGCATCGTGTCCTTCTTGTCGAGCGTCTCGTAGCCGTTGGCGATGAACACGCCGACCATGCCGAGCAGCGCTGCCGCCGAGACGGCGATCCGGGCTCGATTGATCCACTCGAGCGCGAGCGCGATCAGCGTGCCGACGGCCGTCACGAAGAGCACCGTCTCGTAGAGCGTGCTCACCGGCGGACGGCCGCGGATCACGCAGCGAAAGACGATCGTGGCGACGAGGAGCAGGCTCGCGACGAGCACTCCTGCCGACGTCACCGTGTACAGCGCGCGGCTCTTCGGCCGGAGCCACATGAACGCGGCGACGACGAACGAGAGCACGAAGCACACGAGGCTCCACATGAGAAGTTGTGCCTTGTAGTACTGGATCTCGAGATCGATCTTGCCGTACTCGCCGCGCGCCTCGGCCATCGGCACCACGCGTGCGTGCACCGCGGCTAGATCGCGCTCGAACGACGAGGGGCTGCCGCCTTGCTTCCACAAGCTCTCGAAGCTCGCGAGCAGCGCCGCATGCGCTTCGGGAAGTGTTTCATGCGCCGACGCGCGCGTGAGGAGCTCCGACGGCGTCTGCCATTCGTCCGTGCTCGCCACAGGCGGGATGAGCGCCAGCGTCTCGTGTCGCGTGACGCGCACGAACGACATCACGCTCTCCGCCAGGAAGACGATCTGCGATTGCAGTGAGGTCTGGTTCTTGGCTTCGATCGCGCTGTAGTCGTGTGCGAGCGACATCAGCTTCGGCAGGCCGGGCTGGAGCTCCGCGAACGAGTAGCGGTCGCGCTTACGACGTCCGGGGATGTCGAGACCGATCGCTTCGATCACCGCGGCGTCCTGCACGAGGAACACCGCCTGCTCGGCCGCGAAGTCCGGATAGAAGAGCGCGTCGAGCAGCCATTCGGTGGCAGAGAGCCGCTCGCCCGCGCTCGTCGTCATGCTGCGCTTGCCGTTGAACCCGAGCAGCGTGAAGTCCGCGTACGTCGAGAGCGGCTTGATGCGGCCGCCGTCTTGGATCGGCAGGTGTGCCGCGAGCTCGACGACGTGCGCCGGCCACGGCTCCGTGCGCGCGCCGCTCGTCTGCGCCGCAGCTCCGGGCCCGAGCGCGACGAGCGCCAGACACGACGCGATCCAAGTCGAGCGCAGGGTCATGTTCTCGCGGCCTCGGTGCGGATGTGACGGAGGAGCTTGCGCGTGAAGTGCAGCACGAGCCCCGTCGCGATCACGATGCACGCGTACAGCGGAAACTGGTCGGCTGGGTTCCGCACGACGGCGAACGTCGAGAACAGGGGATCGCCCGGACGCGCGTTCGACGGTCCCCAGGACGCCTGGTAGAGCACGAGGCCCTCGTCGCGCAGCGGCTCGTTCATCGAGATGCGCACGTCACGCGAAGTCGTACCTTCGATGACGGTGACGTCGCTCGAGAACGACTTCGGCATGTCGATCCGCGGATGGTCTTCCTTGGTGAACTCGTCGAGCACCAGCGTGAAGGGCATCGGATAGCGCTCCTTGCGCAGATCGATCGCCCACGACTTGCCGGCCGCCTGCACCGTGAACGGCGCCGCTTGCGCGCCCCACAGGATCCCCGTGTCGCGACGTCCGTCGCGCTGCACGACCGTCACGTACGCTCCGGCGATGTTCGCCTCGGCCTCCTTGCTCGGCGCGCGCGCTTGCAGGAACACGCCGTCGATCACGGGTACCGCGACGTCGAACATCGGGCCTTTCGGCAGCGGCTCGCAGTTCGGCGTGACGTGGGTCACCTCGAGATCGAACGGCAGTTCCGGCGCGGCGATCGTGACAGGATCTCCGTCGGTCGCGTCCGAGAACTCTTCTTGCGTCACGAGGTGCTCGCGCACGCGTCCGTCGCCGATCGGCTCGAGGATCACGAGCTCCCAGCGAAAATAGCTCTGGAAGTGGTCTGCGCGTTGTCCCTCGAAGAGCGTGACGTGCCCGTCTTCCGAGTAGTACGCCTTCACGAAACCGGACACGAGCAGGAACGCGATGCCGAGGTGCGTGATCAGCACGCCGATCGTCGAGCGTTGCCGTCGCAGGCGCACGACGCCGCCGACGAGCAGGTTCACGAACAAGAGGCACAAGACGAGGTTCGCGCCCGGCAGCGGGATCGAGAACGGGCCGACGTCGTGCAGCAGCACGAACGACTCGAAGTACTTGCGCTGCACCTCGTAGAGTCCGGTGTGCACTTGTTCGAGCGTCCCGAGCCACGTCAAGAGGCCGAGCAGCAGGAGCAGGATGCAGCTCAGTCCGAGCGACGAGAGCACACCGATCGTGCGTCGCAGAATGGAGCTCATCGCTCACTGCGCCGGCGCGAGCGAGCCGCAGAACGCCAGGAACGATTCGCGCTGGGACTCGATCAGCGGACGCGGGCCGGTGACCTTGACGAAGACGGTGCGTCCGGGAAGCTCGCCGATCGCAGCGAGCATCTGCGTGTCGAGCGCGCCGCCGATCTCGCGTTCCGAGTGATCGATCGTCGCGACGATCGCCTGGCCGCCGAGCATCGGCGTGCGCGGCAGCGCCGCGAGCTCCTCGTCCGTGATCGGAGGCTGGCCCATTTGACCGCGCCAACGGTTGACGTTCGCGAGCGCGCCGCCCGCGTCGCCGCCGAGGACGGTGACGTAGCACTCGACGGACTGCCCAGGATCGACGAAGAAGCTGACGGTGCGCGTCGCGCGCTCCGGCGCGCGTTGCCACGCATCCGGCGCCTTCCATTGGATGCCGCCGGCGGTGTTCGCCGTCGGTGCATCGACGGCGTCCGACGCTGCGGCCGTCTCACGAGCTTGTCCGCGCGATCGGAACGAGCGTGCGAGCGCGTGGAACGCTTCCATCTCTTTGCCGATCACGTCGTCGGGTCCGACCATCTTCAAGAACGCTGAGCCGGCCGGATCGACGAGCAGGAGTCCGACCAAGCGATAGTTCGGTTGTGCGGCACCGGCGTTCATGCCGGTGAATCCACCCGCGAGATCGACGAGCACCGCGTCTTGCCCGAGAAACGTCACCCGCGGCAAACCCGCGATCGCATCGGCGTTCGCGACAGGATGCGACATCTGCGTGCGCCAACGGTTGATGTTCGCACCGAGTCCGCCGGCTTCGCCCGTGAGGAGCGTCAAGTAGCACTCGGCGCGCGGATCGCCCGCGATCCGAAAGTTCGCCGCGCGCATCGACGACGGCGGGAGCTCGGTCCAACCTTGCGGGACGTCCCACGCGAGCGCAGAGGGCGCCGCCTCACCATCGGCGATGGGCGGTGTCTTCGTGCGCAAGCCGAAGCGCTCGTCGCTCTGCGCGTGCAAGTGCAGATCCGAGGTCGAGACCGCGACCTCGCGCGAGCTCTCGACCGTGCGCGAGCGCGAGTCGTTGCTGCACGCAGCGGCTGCGAACGCCAGAAAGATCCATCCCGCCGGAGAGCCGGCAATGTCGTGTCGCATCTGTCCTCCCGATTCGGCGGGTACGAACCCGCCGGGTCCAGATCGACGTGAACTCGACTTTTGCTTGAGGGCCGGGCGCCCTTCGATCAGCCGTTGCCGGTCACCGGTGCCGCCCGCTTCGACGGATCGGAGTGGTCCGCGCTTCGCCACGCGTCGGCGTTCTTCTGCCACCACGCGATCCAATCCTTCGACGACGCCCCGGGATTCGCGCCGGTGATCCGTCCGAGTGCCGTCCGGATCGTCGCGACCTCGACCGACACGGAGACTTGTTGCACTCCTTGAACGGCGGCTTCGAGCGACGCGCCTTCGAGCAGCACATTGATCTTCGGATCAGCGATCGCCGAGGCCTGCGCAATCTCGACGTCGAAATCTTGGATGTACGCGATCTGGGTGCCGACGAAGATCGACGAGTGGGGGATGCGCGAGCCGCCGCCGGATTGCGGCGCGTTCGCAGCGATCAGCCGGTTCATGAGCGGTTCGACGGCAGCGGCGTAGTGCATATGACCGAGCGCTTCGGCGGCGTTGGCGCGCAGCGGCGCTGACTCGCTCTCGTCGAGTACACGCACGATCGGAACGATCACACCCGGCTCGTCGACTGCGCGCAACGCCAAGCTGGCGGCCTGGCGGACTTCGGCGGAAGGATCGAGCACGGCGTGCAAGACCAGCGGCCGCACTTCGGCGCCCGGGTACAGGCGGCGCAATGCCAGCGCGGCGAAGCTGCGGCGGCTCGTGACGCTCGACGTGAGCTCCCGCGCGAGTGCTTCGCGCATGGAGTCGGCGGCGCCGGCGCGCTTCAGCTCCCGCACCGCGAACTCGCGCACTGCCGGCGGCATCGACGCGCCGAATCGCAGCAGCGCGGCCTGGGCGGCTGCGAGCTCGGCCGGCGCGACGTCGAGCGACGGCACGGACACGTCATCGGACGCATCGAGGATCGCGAGCAGCTGCGGCTGGTCGGGTTCGATCGCGAGGATCGCATCGGCCACCGACAGTCCTTCGCTCGCGAGCCCGGCGTCGAGCGCCCAGCGCACCAGCTCGACCGAGCGCGACACCTCGCCCCGCTGGTCTATTCGGCCGGCGACCGGGTCGCACGCGGCCTCCAATGCGCGCCACTGCCGGAGAACGTCGGCTTCGAGCGCGACGCGCTCGACGCGGGACGCAGCGACGCTCTTCCAGAGGTCCTTCGACTTGTACTCCCACAGATCGCCGGCCTTGCGAGACACGACGCGCACCGTCTGCCCGTTCGCGAGGTGCAGGATCCGGCGCGCCTCGCGCGCATCGGCGTCGGTCGTCGACGCAACTTGCGAAGTCTCGTCGCGTGCATCGAAGGGCGTCGCGGCGACGATCCACGGGCAGGCGAGAGTCACGAACGTGAACGACAACAGCGGGCGGGGCGACATCGGTTCTCCCTGTTTCTTGCGGCCGGGAAGGTGTGCGCGCTCCGCAGAATACATGCCAGCGCGTCCCCCGCGTGCGCCGGCGCGAGCTTGTCACCGGCGATGCTCGAGGCCGCACAGAACGATGTGCGGCCTCGCACGATCTCACACGAATCCGAGTGGGGAGTGGGTTACTCGGGTCGACTACGGGCAGATCGTGAATCGCAGCCCGTTCGACAGACCCATCCCGGTGCCGTTCGGGTCCACCGAGTCGCGGTACGTGAACTGAACGTTGATCGTCGTGCCCGCGGTGAGGAAGGGCATCGTCCCGCTGTCGAGCAGCGCGTTGAAGTCGAACGAGAAACTCCCCGAACAATCGTGGGGAGGCACGGTATTGCCGTTGGAGGCCATTGAAACCGTGCTGAACACGGGCGGCGCCAAGAGGAGCGTCTCCCCGACGAAGGGCGTGAACGCCGCGTTCTGGCTGAACCACATCGTTCCGAGCGATTGATTGATCACGTTGTTCGCGGTGATCGTGAACGGGTTCGGATCCGAGATGCTCGGAGTACCCGAGGACGTAACCGTCACGCCGCAACCGTAGGAATGCGGCACCGGCGTGCCGTACGCGATCGGCCCGTTGGCGACGGTGAATCGTTTCGCGAACACGTCCTTGGCGTCGCCGGGACCGCTGTAGGCGACGACCAATTCCGTACCGAGCCACTTCAGCGCCATGCTCGGACGCTCGACGCCGCTGCTCGGCGACTGATTCACGGTGAACTCGGCGCCGATCGGCTGGGCGTTCGGATCGAAACGGCGGGCGCGGATGCGCGCGGCGCCGGTCGACCAGTCGTTCCAGCAGACGACGAATCCGCCGTCGCTCTTGGCCGCGATCGTGGCGTTGAGCTGGTCTCCGGACGTGATCGAGTTGACTTGGAACTCCGGCCCGATGGGCAAGGAGTTCGCGCCGTAGCGGCGCGCGAAGATCCCGTAGCCGCTGCCGTCGTGGATGTCCGATTCCCAGACCACGATGAATCGTCCGAGCCCGTCGGCAGCCACGCGCGGATCACGCTGGTGTCCGTCGCCGGTCGTCGTCGTGATCGGGAACTCGCTCACCTGGTTCGGAACACCCGTGCTCGAGAACGTGCGCCCCCAGAGGTTGAACAAGGTGCCGACTCCGCCGTGGCTCGCGAAGTCGATGAACGCGATGAAGATGGTCCCGGAGTTGTTCACGGCCGGGGCCGCGTCGACCTGCGCGTTGTCCTGGAACGTGTTGACCTGGACGTCTCCCGACACCGGCACGCCCGTCGAGTCGAACAATCGAAAGAAAGAGTCGCCGTCCCAGTCGCCCGACCAAGCGACGCAGTATCCGCCCGCAGGCGTCGGCGCGATCAGCGGGCGCCATTGCGACGCCGTGCTATTCGCATTGATCTGGAACTCAGGGCCGAGCGGCACGCCGCCTGAGTTGTACACGCGGCCGAAAAGTCCCATGCCTTGACCGTCGTTGCCTTCGCGGTCGTTCCACGCGAACAGCGTGTTCCCGTAGATCGAGTACGCGACCTCCGGCTCGTCCTGCGTCCCCGCCGTGTACACCGTGTTGACTTGGAAGTCGCCGCTCGTGGGAACGAGGTTCGCGTTGTAGCGGCGCGCCCACACGTCCTGTCCCGCGCACCAAGTGAACGTGTAGCTGTTCGAGTTGCGCGCGACGCGTCCCCAGATCTGGTCGTACGGCGACGATGCGTTGACGCGGAAGTCGGGACTCACCGGCCCGAAGTTCTCGCACTGGAAGGCGTGCGCGCGCTCGCCTGGGAGAAGTGTCAGTAGGAGACCTGACGCGAGCCATCCAATGCGGGGGGGGAGCTGGGGGAGCTTCATTCGCTTGAGTGTATCCCGGCTCCCGGAACCCGCTAGGCGGGCTTCTGGGGAGAGCGGACTTTCCAGCCCCGATTGATCGCGGCGCACGAACGGGTGGACATGCGCGGCGACTCCAAGGCCCCCTCCGGCCATTTCAGCCGGTCGCGCCCGCGCGCTCGCTTGACGCGGACCTCGATCCGCTGCGCGTGCGATCGATCGGGGAGCGGCCCGAACGCGAGCGCCAATCGCCACGGACGGTGCGCGCGCGTCGCGCTCGCGCCACCCTTCGCCACGCCGTTGTGCTGGCGCAATCGGCGCAGCACGTCGGTCGTCGATCCCACGTAGGTTCGACGCGCGGAGACGGCGGCGAGCACGTACACCCACCACACGACCTCGGCCGGCGGCTCGGCAGCTGACGGCGGACTCGCAGCGCTTCGACGCGTCATCGCGAGCTGCGCACGCTCAGCGCTGGAAGATGGGCAGCAGACCTTCGGAAACCGCGAGCACGAGACAGTTCATCGCGGTCGCGTAGCACTCGCCGTACTTGGGATCCGTCCAAGCGCCGTCGGCGCGCTGACTCGTCAGCAGCGGTGCGAGCTCTTTTCGGATCCAGTCGTCGAACACGCGTCGGTCGGCGTTCTGCCACAGCGCTTGCGCAACGTAGAGACGCTCGTAGAACACGCACAAGGGTTCGCTCGTCGTCGTGGCGAGCTCGCGTGCGGCGATCTCGCGAAACAGGTACGCGTAGCCTTCGTCGATCGCGGAGCCGCTGTACTTGCCCGTCGCGTTCAGGGTCGAGATCGCCGCCGCGGTGAGCGCGATCGACGAATCGTCTTGACCGAGCGCGTAGCGGAACGAGCCGTCCTGTTTTTGCGAGCGCGCCAGGTAATCGAGAGCGCGCGCGATCGTCAGCGGCTCCACTTTCAGACCGGCGTTGTGCGCGGCGCGCAGCGCTTGGACCATGCACACGGTGATCGATCCTTCGTGCTGCAGGCCCTTCTCCGGCTCGTAATACCAGCCGCCTTCCACGGTCTGGCTCATCTCGATGCGCGCCAGTGCCGCCGAGAGCGCGCGCGCGATGCGTGCACCGCGCAGACTCTTCGGCGACATGCCGTACGCCTGCGCCAGCGCCAGCGCGGCGAAGCCGTGTCCGTGCATGCGCGAGTTTGCGTCGCCTTGTCGCGAGATGTAGCCGGTGTGCGCGGCCTTGGGATCGAGCTCCGTGCGACCGATCAAGTAATCGATCGCAGTCGCGAGCTCGCGGCCTTGCGGTCCGCGCTCGGGTGAGCTTCCACCGGCCATGTACGCGAGCGCGCCGAGCGCCGTCACGGCGACGGGCGCGGTGAGGCGCGCGCCGGTCGTGGGAAACGAACCGTCGGGCTCGAGTGCTTGCTGCGTCGCGAGGAACGCCAAGCCGCGCTCTAGCGCCGCGCGCGCGGCTTCCGGAGTCCGATCAGACGGCGGCCTCTGTGCGCTGTGCGGCGCGCTGCCGAGATCCTGCGCGTCTTGCAGCATGCGCGCGTGCGGCCGCTCGGGCGGCACGCCTTCGAACGGGTGCGCAGTCGATGCGGCCGCGTGCCACGCGACGCACGAGATCGCGGCGAAGATCGAAAACGCGCGCGCGGTCACGGCGCTCAGGGCTTCTTGTTCAATCGGCGGTAGTACGAGTCGATCCAGTCGCGGTACTGAACCGGCATGTCGCCGCCGCCCTCGATCCGGAACACGTCGCGCACGTGCACCGGAAGCTCGCCCCAACGCTCTTGACCCTCGGTGTTGCGATTCGATCCTTCCGTCGCACTCGGAGAAGGCTTCGGCCCGGCGCTATTGGTCGGATCGTCGCGCGAGGCTTTGTTGTTCTTCGGGTTCGTGCCGGACTCGGGCTTTTCTCCGCCCGGTTTCTCGCCACCCGGCTTCTCGCCGCCTGGTTTCTCGTCCCCTTTTTCGTCACCAGGCTTCTGGGCCGGGGGGCCTTGCCCTTGCTCCGGCTTCGCCGGTGTCTGCTCGCGATCCGTGCTCTGCTGTCCGCGGCGATCGAGCTGGCCCTGTCCACCCGGTTCTTCTTGTGATCCTGAACCGCTGCCGCTCCCGCTGGGCTTCGAGTCACCGAGTTGACGCGCGAGTTCGAGGATGCGGTCGATGCCTTCGAGGACTTCACGGCCGCGCTCCTGCGAGCCTTCGAGCAGCTTGCCCATGCCGCTGTCGCCGTTCGCCCTGAGCGCTT
>JANLUN010000115.1:0-7829 GCA_031363505.1 Planctomycetota bacterium
GCTCGATCAGCGCCGCCTTGAAGCGCTCTCCGACTCCGTCGGCGCGCAGGATGTACGTCTCTAGATGCACGTGCTTGCGTGCCCCCGCAATCGCTTCGAGCATCGCCGGGAACGTCTCACGACCGGCACGCAGAGGCGTCACGCAGTTGAACGTGCGCCGGCGACCGTGCAGCGGCAGATAGCTCCAATCACCGCGCGAGCGGAGCTGTTCGTCGCTTCTTCGTCCGGGAAGTTGCGGGAAGCGTAAGCGCATCGACTGGATCGCCGGTCGGCGAATCGGCTATGACCTTAGCAATCCACCGGCGCGCGAGTCGCGTTTGCTGGCGTGCAGCCAAGGTCGCTCAGCACGCGAGAGTCTCGAACTCGAGCCGCTTTGGAGATCGCGCTCCGTCGCGATCCGATCGCCGCAGCCCGCGCCGCGTCGCTAGTTGTTGAGCGCGCGCACCCGCTCGAGCACTTCGGACGCCGCCCCTGAATCGAGCGACCCGATCGCGAGATCGACGCCTTCCGCGAGCGTCATCGCGCGCCCAGCGGCTTTCAGCATCACCGCGGCTCCCAGCAGCGTCGCGTTGCGCGCGGCTCCCGTCTTGCCGGACAGGACCGCGAGCGTCATCTCTCCGGCAAACTTCACGAGCTCCGGATTGTCGCCTGCTCCCTGACCGTCCGCCGGCGGACCGTACATCGGCATGTCCGGTTCGCCCGCGCATTGCAGGCCGAAGTCCTCCGGCTCGACGTTCAGCGGAACGAGATGTCCTTCGGAGAGTTCGATGCCGCGCGTGCGCTTCTTCACCGACGGGATCACGCTCCCTTCGGGCCCCTGCAACGCGATGCCGCGCTTGTGCCCGAGCCCTTGCACGACCTCGACCGCGGTTCCGAGCACCGGTCCACCTTGTGCACCGAGCACCATCGCTGCGTTGTCAGGCGCGATGAGCTTTTCGACCGTCGCGAGCGGCGTGCGAATCGACACGTCGCCGCGCACGCGTCGCAATCCCATCAACGCGGGCAGCATGCCGGCGACGGCGCACGCTCCGAAGCGCGCTTTCACGACCCAGTCCTCCACTTCGGACGGATCCCATGTCATGCCGATACCGAGTGTCTCGAGCGCGCTCGCCGCGGTCAGCCCGCGCTTCGGCGGCACGCAACGGTCGGAGAGAATCAAGATGCGCGCTCCGGCGCCGGCCGCGACGAGACCAGCAGCGACTTCGAGCGGCGGGACACGATCCATGCCGTCGTGCGGTGGGCAAACGCACACGAGCCCCTCGACGTCGCGACATGGAAGCGTCGCTTGTTGGCGAGCCGCGCGGGCGAACGCGGTCAGCTCTTCGACGGTGACGCCCTTCACGCGCATCAACACCAAGAACGCGCCGATCTGAATCTCGCTCTCCCCTCCCGACAGGATGGAGGTGAACGCCTCGTGCGCCTCGTTGTACGTCAGATTGCGTCCGTCGGTTCGCCCAGGGCCGAGGATGCGCATCAATTGGCGGAGGCTCATGCGGGCAGCGATCGCAGTAGTTCGGCAGGTTCGGCCGTGCGGCTGAAGCACGAAGCCTCTGCGCCTAACTCGCTACAAAGCGTCGGGTTAGCATAGCCATGCCCATGGAGCGGAGCAAACCGATCGGAGCGCGTGTGAGAACTCGCGCGCGCGTGCCGACAAGTGCCGTTCGATGAGCTCGCGACCGCACAGCTTCGGGAAGCGCGTCCTGGCGCTCGCGATCGGTTCGATCGTGTCGCTCGCGTGCTTGGAGCTCGGCTACAGGTGGCTCCGTCTGCCGGCGCTCGGACCGACGACGAACCCCTCCTACGTTCAGCACGATCCCGAGCTCGGCTGGGTGTATCGACCGCACGCGAACGCACGCCATCGGACGAGCGAGTTCGACGTGTCGATCGCGATCAACTCGCGCGGATTTCGAGGGCCGGAATGGGGCCCGAAGCAACCTGGGCGAGCGCGCGTGCTCGTGCTGGGCGACTCGTACGCGTTCGGGTGGGGCGTCGAGCCCTCGGAGTCGTTCACGGCGCGGCTGCAAGCCCTCGTGCCCGAGTGGGAAATCCTGAACGCCGCGGTGTCGGGCTACGGAACGGACCAGCAGTACCTGCTCATGCTCCGACTGCTCCCGGACGTGCAGCCCGATCTCGTCATCGACGTCTTCTGCTCCAACGACCGCGTCGAGAGCGCGTCGAGCGTTTCCTATGGCAAGCGCAAGCCGTACTTCACACGCGGTGCGTCCGGACTCGAGCTCCACGGCGTGCCAATCGCGGAGCCACCGTGGCTCGAACGGTCGTCGTTCCTCTACCGCGCGATCACGAAGGAGCTCGCGGAGCGCGCGTCGGCCGAGGTTCGACCGGACCCGGAACAAGGTTGGGCGCTCGTGTGCGACCTCTATCGCGAGATGGCGAAGCGCCTGGGCTCCGTTCCGCTCGTGATCGTGTCGAGCGAGCCGCGGCTCGCG
This sequence comes from Planctomycetota bacterium, assembly GCA_031363505.1. GTDB lineage: Bacteria > Planctomycetota > UBA1135 > UBA1135 > JANLUN01. The sequence continues at coordinate 2,448 of JANLUN010000115.1, forward strand.
TACCTCGCCGCCGACGAGAAGTCGTTGCACCACGTCGACCTGCGGCCTCTCTTCCGCGCGAAGACGGAGAGGCTCACCTTTCCGATCGACGGACATTGGACTGCCGCCGCACACGCGGCGATCGCGGTGGAGCTCGCGACCGCGTTGCGGCCGATGCTGCCGTAGGAACCCGGCGCGTTCAGGCTTTGCGCGTAAGTCGCTGTCGTTCGACTCGCGCTAGCTTTCGTCGGTCGGATTGCCGTCGGTCAGCTTCCGTCGTCCGCGCCGCCTTCGTCTGAACCGCTCTCGTCTGAACCACCGTCGTGGTCGTTCGAGTCGCCGTCCTTCTTCTCTTCCTTCTTGTCCTTCTCGGGCTCGTCGACCTTCTTCTCCTCGGCCTTCTCTTCGGTCTTCTCGCCGTCAACTTCGGTCTCTTCGGGCTTCGCCTCCGCCGGCTTCACTTCGCTTTCGCCCCTGTCGAGCTTCTTCTCCGGCGCTTCATTCGGCGCGCGCGGACGGATGTGCGCGAAGAAGAGCTCCTGTTCCTTGTCGTAGACCTGCTTGCCGTCGACGACCGCGTACTGCACGAAAGTCTCGTAGTGCAAGAGGTCGCCGTCCGTGACGATCAGATCGCAGTCCTTGCCGACCTCGAGCGATCCGACGCGGTGCGAGATCCCCAGGATGCGCGCCGGCACGATCGTGATCGACGCGAGCGCGGCTTCCTCGGAAAGTCCGCCGCGCACGGCGAACCCGGCCTCGATGGCGAGCGCCATGATGTCGCGACCGACAATACCGCCCAGGTCGACGCTCTCCGTCGCTGGGACGACGGCGATCGGCACGCCGGCTTTGTGCAAAATCGCCGCGTTCTCGATGCTCGAACCTCCGGGCCGCGTCAGGTCTTCGCGTTTCGGCAGCCGCGCGCGCGGCGTCAGCACCACGCTCGCACCCGCGCGTCCGAGTTCGTCGGCGATCGTCCAGCCTTCTTGGCAATCCTCGATCACCGGGCGGAACCCGAACTCTTGCGCGAGCCGCGCAATCCCGAGCAGGTCGTCGCGCGCGCCCGCGTTGAACTTCGCCTTCGCCTCGCCCTTCAACACGGCGAGCACGGTCACGTCGACACCCTTCTTCGACGGCTCCTTGAGCTCCTTGTCCTTCTTGACCTTCTGCTCCCAGTCGCGGTACTTGCGCAAGTACTCGGTGGCCGTGACGAACTTCTCGCGCAGCGTTCGTTTGCCGGGCGGGTTGCGCGCGCTCCAAGCGAGCGCCGAGAAGATCTTGTCGTTGACGACCGCGTCCTTGACGGAGAAGCGCTTGAGCTTCACCGCCGCGTTGCCCGTGCCCGTCGTCGTGATCCCCGTCGCGAGCCCGAGCACCATGCGCGAATTGAACGGATCGATCGTGTCCTCGAAATCGCCCGTCGCGTTTCCGACCAGTCCACGCGACGAGATCGCGACCATTCCCGGGTACACGCGCAGGCCCGTTGCATCGAGCGTCTTCGTGTCTGGCGGCAGATCGAGGTCGTAGCCGATCGCTTTGATCTTGCCGTTGCGCGAGAGGACGGTCGCACCGCGGAGCACCGCACCCGTGCCGGTGTAGACGTCGGCGCCGACGACCGCGAAGAAGTGCTCCGGGCCGTCTTCCTTGTCGCCCTCGGCGTCGCCTGACTTGTCCGCGGCATCGCCGCCGCCTTGTTCGCCACCTTCTTGGAACGCGCGCGCGTTCGAGAGCTCGGCGGTCGTCAGCAGCGCCAAACCGATCAGCGCCAGATTCCCACCGAACCGAAAGAGTCGTCTCACAGCCCCACCTCCCCGAACATCACGCGCCCTTCCAGCACGACGGCTTGGATGCGCGTCGTGGGCTCGAATGGATCGCCGTTCAAGAACACGAAGTTCGCGTCCTTGCCTTTGTCGAGGCTGCCCAGTCGTTCGCCGACGCCGAGCAACTCGGCCGGTTCGAGCGTCAACGCGCGCAGCGCGATGTCGCGCGAAAGGCCTGCGTTCACCATCTCAGCCGTGTGCGTGAGCCACCGTTCGTGATCGAGCAGCGTGTCGTTGCGCGGGATGAAGACGATCTTCGCGCCGGCACGGGCGAGCTCGCTCGCGAGATTGCGTTGACGCATCGTGCCCGGCGTCAGCGTGATCAGCGGCTCCATGACCACACGCACATGACGGTCGCCGATGCCGTCCTGGTCGAGGTCGTACGTCTTCTTGTCCGTGACGTAGAAGAGATCGATCTCGCGCGTCATCGGAACGCGCAGATCCCAAGTGAACTTCTCCTTGTCGATCGCATCGAGCAGGTGCAGGTACTCCGCCGCGCTCGAGATGCTGACCAGTGCGCGCAGCTTGCCGCTCCGCAAGTCGACGAAGGGCTTCGTCTTGGGTTCGGGCTCGGAGGGCGTGTAGGTCGCCTCCTCGGTCTTGGCGTCGGACTTCTCGGTCTTCGGTTCGTCCTTCGCTTCTTCCTTTTTCTCTTCGCCCTTCTTCTCCTCGACCTTCTTCTCTTCCACTTTCTCGTCGGGCTTCTTGGCGGGAGCCTTCTTCTTCTTCGCCTCTTGGTCCTTGTCCCATTTCTCGCGCGCCTTCTTCTCCTTGGCGTCGTACTCGTCGGCCTTCTTGAAGCCGTCGCGCAGGAGCTTCTTCGAGTTCGACGCGGCGCGCATGATGATCTTCAGATACGCCGGATCGTGGACGCGCATCTCCTCGGGCGTGTTGCCCGTGGGACGCACGACGACTGCTTGTCCGGGGATGCCGTTGCCCGCTGGATAGAGACCGAGCGTCGTCACGCCGAACTTCACGACCTCGGCGTAATCCTCCGACGCGGGGTACAGCTCGTCGAACGCGTGCACGTCCGGATTCATCTCGTCGCCGCCGTCGCCGTCGAGACCCAGGCGCGAGTACGCGTTGACGAGGCCCGGCATCACGACCCAATCCGGACGATCGATGATCGGGATGCCGCGCTCGATCGGCAGATCTTCGCCGATCGTCACGATCTTGCCGCCTTCGACCAGGATCACCGCGTGCTCGATCGTGCCTTTGGACACCGTTTCGGCGCGCCCCACGCGGATCGCGTAGAAATCGGTGCTCGGCGCGGGCGACGTCCATGCGGCGGGCGCGAACGCCAGGAGGATGCTGGGAAGGCTCATGGGATTCGTGTCTTCGTGCGCGTCAGAACCATTGTCCGTCTCGCGCTCGGTCGTATTGGATCTCACCGTCGATCAGGACGAGATCGACGCGGGAACGCGGATCGAGGGGATCGCCGGTGCGAATCACGAGGTCCGCGTCCTTGCCGACCTCGAGGCTTCCGACGCGGTCGTCGATGCCGAACACGCGCGCCGGGTGGATCGTGCACGCGCGCAGCATCGTGTACGAATCGGCGCCGAGGCGTGCCGACATCGATCCTTGGAGGAAGAGTTCTTCCTGCGGCATGACGGGCGAGTCGGTGCAGACCGACAGGTCCTTTGCGCCGGCGTCGAGGTACTTGCTCACGGTGCCGGTGATCGCGCCGTCGCGCGTCGAGAAGTAGTCCATCGTGCGCGGCCCGGCGTTGACGGGCGCGCCGAGGCCCACGATGTACTGCGCCGTCGCGTGCGCGTCGAAGCAGCCGTGACTCAAGACGCAGCGCGTGCCGTACTTGTCCTTCCACATCCGCGCGGCGTCGGCGAATCCGTCGCTGCCCGCGCAGTGGATGAGCACAGGTAGGTCGCGGGATTGCACACGCTGTAGGTTCGCGAGCGCCGGATCGACGCGATGCTCATGGTTCGCAGCGATCGCCTTGTCGCTGACGTCCTCGAGCAACCAACCGAGTCCCGCGCGCGTCGCGCCGAAGTCACCCGCGCGCCGCTCCGGGTTGTACGACTGCGCGACCTTCATTCCGCCCGGATCCTTCAGCACGACGTCGTCGAACCCCGCGTGCGTCTTGCTCTTGTAGAGCACACCGAAGCCGCTCAGCGATGTTCCGCTCCCGGGGATGCCGAAGAGCGTCGTCACTCCGCCCGCGCACGCGAGCCTGATCTCGCGATTGCCAGGACGCAGCGCGGAGGACGCGCGAAACTCCGGGTTGATCGGCAGGACCATGTCGTTGATGTCGCCCCAACTGCCCGTGTGGATGTGGGAGTGCAGCTCCACCATGCCCGGCGTCGCCCAACCGCCCTGAAGGTCGAGGCGCTCGTAGCCGCTGGGGATCTCGCGTGGCGCGCCGACGTAGGCGATGCGGCCTTCTTTGATGAGGACGAGACCCGGCGTGAAGACACGATCCTCGCCGTCGACCGTCAGCACCTTCGCGCACGTCAGCGCGATGCCGCGCTCGTTCGGGTCGAGCGGTGAGAGGTCCGGCTTCTTCGAACGGCTCGAGGCGCACGCAGCGAGCAGCGCGAGCCCGATGACGCCGAGCGCGGACGCGGAGCGTGCTTCGCGCGTGGGCTGCGACTTTCGCGGCCCGTGCGATCGGGTGGCCGCGGCCGGCGCTGCGAGGTCGCGGCTCGCTACCACCGCCGGCCCTCGCGTTTGGCGTCGTACACGCGCTTGCCTTCGATGAACACGATGTCGATCGCCGAACGCGGATCGATCGGATCGCCGCGGATGACCAAGACGTCGGCGTCCTTACCGGGCGCGAAGCTTCCGACGCGATCCGCGATGCCCGCGGTCTTGGCGGGCACGATCGTCAATCCGCGCACCGCGTCCATGTTCGAGTTGTCGAAGCCGTAGTGCACGGCGCATGTCGCTTGCACCGCGAGCTCCTCTTCGGGAACGACGGGCGAGTCGGTATTGAAGCCGACCATCTTGTGACCGGCCTGTTGATACCCGGCGGCGATGCCGAGGATCTTTCCGTCGGTGTCGCACGAGAGGAACGGAATCGTCCGGTCGATCTCGCGCGGGCCGATGATCGCTTGCACGCCGAGCTCCTGCGCGAGCGGCGCGGTCTTCATTCCGGCGAACTCGCCGTGGTCGATGTAGACGTCGAGGCCGAGCTCCTGACGCACCATCGTCAGCGTCATCTGCACGACTTGGTACATCTGCGTGTGCGTGGAGACCTGCGTCTTCTTGCTCAGCAGATCGCGGAACACCTCCCACTGGATGTTCTTATCAGGCTTCGGGCCCTTGCCGTCTTCGAACTGCTTCCACTGTCGCGCGTACGCGAGCCCGCGCCGGAACGTGTTGCGCGTGTTCCAGTTCATGTGCGAGCGGCCCACTCCGATCGCCCAGCGCTCGGGATTGCCGGCTTGCGCAAGCTTGAGCGAACCGGGATTGCGAATCTCCATCTGCTCGTACTGCGGGAACCCGGTCTTCAGGAGCACGCCCTGCCCGCCCATGTTCGTGCCGGATCCGGGGATGAAGAGCACGCTCGTCACACCGCCGGCGACTGCTTTGCGCAGGTAGGGATTATCGGGGCGCACGGCGGCGCTCG
>JANLUN010000135.1:0-1317 GCA_031363505.1 Planctomycetota bacterium
CATGTCGCGGAAGTGGTCCTCGAGCAGGCGCTGGATGCGCTGCAGCTCGCGCCACGCCGCGGGGGACGTCGTTTCTAGGCTGTCGATCGGAAGCGGCGTGCGGATGCCCGCGACGACGTCTTCGCCCTGCGCGTTCATTAGGTATTCGCCGTAGAAACGCTTCTCGCCTGTGCTGGGATCGCGCGTGAATGCGACGCCCGTGCCCGAGGTCTCGCCGAGGTTGCCGAACACCATCGCGACGATGCTGACCGCCGTGCCCCAGTTCGAAGGGATGTGATTCATGCCGCGGTACGCGATCGCGCGCTCGCAGTTCCACGAGTCGAACACCGCACCGATCGCGCCGAAGAGCTGCTCCCACGGATCGTCGGGGAAGTCGGCGCCCGTGCGCACCTTGACGATGCGCTTGAACTCGCGGACGAGTCCCTCGAGATCGGCGGCCGAAAGATCGCGGTCCTCCTTCGCGCGCCGGCGCTGCTTCAAGTTCGCGAGCGCTTCGCTGAACGGATCTTGGCGGTGCTCGCTCTCGGCCTTGAGCCCGAGCACGACGTCGGCGTACATCTGCACGAACCTGCGGTAGGCGTCGAACGCGAAGCGCCGGTTCTGCGAGCGGCGCGCGAGGCCTTCGACCGTCGTGTCGTTGAGGCCGAGGTTCAGGACCGTGTCCATCATCCCAGGCATCGAGACGCGCGCGCCCGAGCGAACCGACACGAGCAGCGGATTCTCCTCGTCGCCGAAGCGCTTGCCGACCGACGTTTCGACCTTCGCGATCGCGCGCTTCACTTCGTCGTCGACGCCGACGGGGAGCTTCTTGCCGCGCGCGTAGTACGCGTTGCAGACCTCCGTCGTGATCGTGAAGCCGGGCGGGACGGGGAGCCCGAGGTTCGACATCTCCGCGAGGTTCGCGCCCTTGCCGCCGAGCAGCTCGCGCATGTCGCGGTTGCCGTCCGCATGTCCGTCGCCGAAAGAGAAGACGAATCGTCCCGCGGGAGCGGGGCGGGTGCGACGGATCGGCTTGTTTCGCTCGGTCCGACTCATGGATTCGGAGCGGCGGATCGTCGCTCCTTGGAAGCCTCGCCGACCGTCGCAATTCCGTCAATCTTCCATTCGCGACCGAAGCGCAACTCGGTCACGCGCGCGGCGTCGAATCCACTGGGGATCGGGCTGCTCCCGTGGATCCAGCGCCTTCCATCGTCCGTCGTCTGCGTGCCGGTGCGCTGCTCGAAGTCGATCGACTCGTCGACGACCGGCTCCCCACCTGCCCACACCTCGGCGTAGTCGTCGAGGGCGAGTTGGATTTCGAGCTACTGCCCATGCGAG
>JANLUN010000162.1:0-5216 GCA_031363505.1 Planctomycetota bacterium
CTTCGCCACGGACGCCGGCGAAAGCGGTCCGAGGTGCGCGGGCATCCAACCCGGTGCTTGGACGTCGATGACGAACGCGCGGCCCGGCAGACGCACCGTCGTGATGCCGCCCCGATGATGCTCGAGCTCGTAGGACCCCAGCGCTAGATCGCCATCGGCTGCGCGCAGATTGGCGCCGTATTCCTCAATCGGATTCCCGTCGAGTGACACGACAGCGAGCTCCACGGTGGGCGCTTCGGTAAGCGTGAGCACGAGATCGCGCGTCCCGCGTGGCACGTCCGTCGCCGTCGCTTCGCGCAGGCTCTCCTCGGGATCGAACGCGATGACGTCATATCGATCACTATCGAGAGCGGTGGCTGTGAAGCGACCACTCGCATTCGCTGCCAACTCCATCGACTCACGCGGCGAACGGATGACGATCCGCGCCCAGGGTACGCCGTATCCGTCCGATCGCACGACGCGTCCCGAGATGCTCTTGCCGGAGACTCGGTCCGTGAGATGAACGTCCACGCCGTCGAGGTGTTGTGCCACGCCGAGCTCGAACGAGTTCGTCACGCCGGCGAGCCACTGCTCGGCGACCGCGACCAAGCGTCGCTTGCCGTGCGGAACGTCTCCGAGCACAAAGGAACCGTCGTCGCCGGTGACCACGCGCACTCCTTGCGCCGCCAGTTCGTCGAGAGGCTCGGAACGCCTAGAACTCCACTCGAGCTCCGAGATCGAGGAGCTCAAGCACGCGACTTGTGCGCCGCTCACTCCACGGCCCGACTCATCGAGCACGCGACCCGCGATGGAGCCGGCAGCGATGAGCTTCCACTCCTCCAGCCACAGTTCTGCGCCGACGTCGACCGTGATCGTCCGGCGATCGCGCGCGAAACCCGCGGCACTCACCTCGAGCACAATCGTCGGCTTGTACGCGAGCTGCTTGCCCGCGAAGTCGAGGGTAAGGCCGCACTCGCCCGACGGGCCACTCTCGGCGACCGCTCGGGGTTCGAAACGAATGGCCTCCAAGCGTGCGTTGGCGACCGGCGCACCGACTTCGTCGACGACGCGCGCCTTCACAGTTACTCGAGAGGTGTGCGCTGCGTCGCCCGACGACGCACTTGTAGGAGCCGAAGACTTCTCAGCACCCGCGTGCGGCACCGGCGATTCGCTTGAAAGCGGCGCTCTCGCTGGGGTGCCGAGTTCGCTGGCGTCGAGAGGGGTCTCGATGCCGCGTACTGTCTCAGCAGGCGCGGTGTTCGTCCCCGCTGCGTTGGTGGCACCTGATTGATACCTCCACAGCAACACGCCAAGAACGAGTAATCCTCCGACGACAAGTGCTGCGAGCCATGTCTTCATTGCGATGGGTTTCCAAACTGTGGTTCAACGTCTCCCTCGTGAACTCGCGGGCGTAGCCGAGCCGTGATGATGCTCGGGAAAGCTCATCACGGCCGGCTGTGCTCGTCGCGCAGCATGCTAATCATCATGCGCCGGCAGGAGTACATTGACAGATCGCTGAGCTCGGAAAACCGAACGGACACGACGCTCCTTTGCACTTGCACCGGTAGTGCGGTCGACATTCCACGCTGCAACCGCCGGCTTCACCGAAGATGCACGAAGCCGACTCGGCGCTGCACTGACAGTTTCGCGGCGGCCCCTGCGCGGGCCCATCGCCTCCCTGGCCTCCGAACCAACCCCACGGAGCGCCGTTCGCCGACGCAGGCGCCACTGCTACGGACAGCACGCTCACTATCGCGAACACTCCCAGAGCAACAGTCGGCCGAAACTTCATGAGTCTCTCCCTTCGTAATCCTTCACAAGATGAGATGTCGGCGTTCGGGGACATTCCCGGACGCAGACAGATCTGCCGTCGCAGCACGTTGTAGGAACCACTCCCCGTCGAGCGGGTCCCACACCAAGCGCGCGATGAGCCGGGCAGCGAAACCGTGGAGCGTCTCGAAATCGATCGCGAGATCCATCCACATGAGTTCGTTCGCTCCGTTCATCGCGTCTTCGGGCGGCCGTCTATGTGGGATGACCAAGTGATGAGCGATGTGGTTTCCAGAATTCTCGGCACGAAACGCATCGAACGACTGGTTCCAGGACTCGGCGACGAAAGGCCCGCGCGCGAGTCGGATCCGTGTGGTCTCGGGAAGGAAGCGCGCGACGGGTGGCTCGTGGTAGTAGGCCGCCCAGTACACGGCGAGCGCGCCAATCCAATCGCTCGGGGACTCTACGGGCGCATTCAGTTCGCGCGCGTACTCGCGGATACGCTCGATATCCGCGTTCCGCGTGACCGCGGCGAAATCGAGATCGCGCTCGTGCCACTTCAAGAACGAACCGAAATCGGCGTTCTCGTAGGTGTGGAGAACGAGCGCGAGCACGGCGACGATCGAATCGAGCTCTAGCGTGTCGAGCTCATCGACCGGCGGAACGATGTCGCCCTGAACGAGGCACGCGACCGCGTAACTCTCGTACTCGACCGGAATCGACTTCGTCGGATCGCTTCGAAGCGATGGCCGCTGCCGCGCCCGTACGACGAGACCGAATACGATCGCCGCGAGAACGCACGCGAGTGCGATCCAGGGCACCACTGCCCGTGCGGTCGGCCGCGATGCTTCGTGCAGGATGCACTCACGCGAGTTTGGATCCGTTATTCGCATCGCTTGCGCTCCGATTGGTGGACGGAGGAGCGCACGCGCAGTTGCGGATGATTCGTGAGAAACAAGCGGTCCACCGAAGCGGATCTGCTTCGCGCGGGAGATCGTGCGCTACATCCCGCTGAGGTTGCCTCGCGCAACTCTCGCTATCGAGCGCTCGGTGTCGACCGCTACGGCTGCTTCTCGTACGCGCCCATGTCGACCACCGCGCCGATGATGCGCGTCAGGAAGTCGAGATCGAACGGCACCGACTCGGCGGTATTCGCGTCTCCGTCGAGGTCGAAGAAGTCCGCCGACACGAACGCGTTGTCGCCAGCGTCGATGCACGGCGAGCTCGCCCCGAGGCGATAATCGTTGTCGTCGAACGTCGCGAGCGTGTCGTCGAGCCCGTCTGGATCGGCGAACAGCGGATCCAAGTCGATGTTGCCCGTGCGCCAAGTCAGGAACCCTCCCGAAACGACGTGAACCGCGGCTTGGCCGCCTTGCACGTCGCACCGCCGTACGGACATCGTGCCTGCGCCCGGTACAGAAAGTTGGGCGCCGAGCGGCGCCGTGTTGCCCCACACGACGCAGTTCTCCACGGAGACCGTCCTGGTCGTGACACCGCCGCCTTGGTTCGTCGCGGTATTTCCGACGACCGTGCAGTTGCGGAGCATCTTGGCGGGGTTGGAGCCGGTGTTGTTGTTGAAGTACACGCCGCCGCCGATCGCTGCGGTGTTGCCGGCGATGAAACAGTTCTCGACGCGCACCGCGCGATCCGGCGTGCTTTGCGTGCGAATGGAGACGCCTCCGCCACTGCCCGCCGAGTTCGACAGCACGATGCAGTGCGTCATGCGCGCTTCGTTCGCGCCGGACGATGCGAGCTGGACGGCGCCGCCGTCTTGCGCGGCGACATTGCCGAAGAAGTAGCAGTCGACGAGCTCGGCGGCGCCGATGGTGGGCCCGAACGCCGCGAAGAGCCGGACCGCTCCGCCGCCGCCCGTGGACTCGTTCCCGATGAAACGACAGCCGCGGATCCGCGAGTTCATGAAGAATCCGCTGATCGCACCGGCGCCTGGGCCACGGCAATTCTCGAACGTGCAGTCCTCGATCAGCGGGTCGCTGGTGTTGACGTAGATTCCGCCGGCGTGCGCTCCGCCGGGGAATCCCGCCGCGTTGCCGTTCAGGATCGTGAAGCCGGCGATACGGCTCGGTTCGTTTTCCAAACCGACGCACGCGAACGCGATGCCCGCGTCTTCTAGATCGATGATGCAGTTCGCCGGCCCGTTCGCGCTCTCGACGTGCAGCACGCGCCCGATGAGGCTTATGTTTCGGTTCTGGGCTCCGGTGTACACACCGTCGTGGACGCGGACGATCTGGAAGTCCGGGCTCGCGTTGACGCCTTCTTGGATCGTTTGGAACGGCTGAGTCGCGCTGCCGTCTCCGCCGCTCGGCGCGTTCGCATCGACGTGCGTGACTTGCGTGAACTCGCACTCGTCGACGAGGTCGTTGCCGTTCGAATCCGTGCTCGTGCCGTCGGCGAGGTCGCAGAAATCCCAACTCCCGTTGCCGTTGCAATCGGGCGCGATCAGCGGGCAGTTGGCGACCAAGAAATGAACCGGTCCCGACCGCACGACGCGGTTGTTCACATCCAGAATGATGGCTTGGCCGAAGAGTGGACGCATCGGCTGCGTCGCGAGCCCCGGCATCGGAACCTGCACCTTCAACGTGCCGAAGGGAGGAATCGTGCCGATCGCACGATGGTCGAAGCGCGCGTTGGGAGCGAGCAGGTCGAAGCCCAAGGCCGCTGGGGACGCAGTGAATCCCGGCGAGATCGACGTGCCGAGGAACACGCGGTCGCCCGGAGATCCGCTGACTTCCAGCTCGACGAGTTGCAACTGACGTGTCACGAGCTCCGCGCGCAAGAGTCGCGGAGTTCCCGGCACATCGGTGATCGTTCCGGCGCCCGAGGATGGCGCTCCCGCAACTCCGTCAGGACCCCAAACCGAAACGCCGCCTGCTCCGCCGGCCGGCCCCAATCCGAGGAGCTGCACGGCGGCGCCAGCGTCCACGATCAATCCGTCGCCGCCGTCGCCTCCCGGTTCTCCGCTGGTCTCGCTGTGCGCGCCGCCTCCGGGACCGCCGCGAATTGCGCCGGCGGACACGAAGACCGAACGTGACACGACGTGACACGCCGGCCCGCCGTGTCCTCCCGAACCGCCGAGGTCCACCGGGCCGCCCGCGCCGCCGAGGATCTCGCAGTCGTAGAGCGCGGGAGTCGAGCGATCGGAGACGAGCGCGGCGCCTCCATTTCCACCCGTGTTGAACCAACTCAATCCGCCTATCCCGCCCGCGAGCGTGGAGTGCGCGATCGTCACCGCGCGGCAGTCTTCGATCAGGGCACCGGGCCCGCCGTCGAGGTGATCGAGTGGGTAGCGATTGCGCCCGACGATGTAGCAGTCGGACACTCGGACGTGGCCGAGGTTGTCGTGCACGTGGAGCGCCGGGACAAAGATGGAGGTCGAATAGCTGCTGAGGCCCGAGAGCACCACGCGTTGGTCGTTCGAGTTGTTCCTGACGACCAGCGTGACGACACCC
>JANLUN010000166.1:0-2638 GCA_031363505.1 Planctomycetota bacterium
CGGAAGCGTTCTCGCGTGCGGCTGCTGCGGTCGGCGGCGCGTTCTTGCGCGGCTTCGCTCAGTTCGTCGCCGTCATCGTCAGCAGACTCACCGGCCGCCGCTTTGATGAGGAAGTCGAACGGCTGCGGTGAGCTGCGCGACTTTTTCGCGCACCGCTGGGCCGAAATCGACTTCGATGCGCTCGATCGTCCAGCTGTCGCAATCCTCGACGACGTCGTGCAGAAGTCCCGCCTGGAGCACGGCGTCGTCGTAGCCAAGGCGGGACTTCTGCACGACGTCGTCGAGGATTGCGACAGCTGGACGATCGAGCGCATCGAAGTCGAGTTCGGCCCAGCGGTGCGCGACATCGTCGCGCAGCTGACGGAGGACAAGTCACAGAGCTGGGAGGCGCGCAAACGCGACGGAATCGAACGCGTGGCGCGCTTGTCCGCTGCGGCGCTCGCGGTCAAGGCCGCGGACAAGCTGCACAATCTCGAGAGTTTGCTCGCCGAATTGCGTGCGAGCGACGACCACGCGCGCGTGTGGGCTCGCTACAACGGCGGCCGCGAACGGACGATCGCGATGTCGTCCGAGCTCGTGCGTGCGCTCGAAGCCCGAGCTGATCCGCGCATCGCGCGGCCGCTGCGCAAGACGCTCGACGAAATTCTGGCGACCACTGAGCGCTGACCCGAACTCGGTCTCGGAGACGGGCCGTCAGCTCTTGAGCGCGCCGGCCGACTCGAGCGCTTCGAGCACGCGCTGCTTCCAAGCCGGACGGCACACGACCAGCTCGTGATTCTTCGGGTCGGACTGGTTGTACCGGTGATCCTCGCCGTGCAGCTTGCACACGGTCCAGCCGAGCGCGCGTGCGACGCACTCAGGCGCGCACGTGTCCCACTCCTTCAAGCCTTTCTTGTGGACGTAGATGTCGGCCTGATCGAGCAGCATCATCGCCACCTTGTTGCCGACGCTTCCCGAAGGAACGAGCACGCCACCGAACTGGCTAGCGAACGCAGGAATCCACGGCGGCGTGTGGCTGCGACTGACCGCGATGCGCGGAGTCTCCGGTTGGCGTGAGTCACCGTGCGCGAGACGCGCACCGCCGGTGCTCCCCGCTTCCAACTCCTTGATGCCGCACACGCCCCAGATGAGCTCGCGTTGCGCCGGCAACGCGACCGCGCCGAGCAGACAGCGGCCGCCGATCGTGAGCCCGACGTGCACGGCCCAATCGTCGCGCAGTTCGCTGAACTCACGCGTGCCGTCGAGCGGATCGATGATCCACGTGCGCTCGCGCGACATCCGGTCGGTGGTGTCGGCGGTCTCTTCGCTCAGGATCCCGTCGTCGGGATAGCGGCCCTGCACGAGACCTTGGAGGAATCCATCCGCCGCTTGGTCGCCGACGTCGGCGAGCATGTCGCCTTGCCAACGACCGGTCGCGCGCAGGGCGAGTGCTCGTGCGCCAGCGCTGCGTGCTGCGCCGATGGCGAATTCGAGGTCACGACGAAGTTCCGCAGGAGACGGTTCGGGTGCCATGCGGGCGAGATCGTACAGACTGCACGCGCCGTCGAGCACGCACTCAGAACGCCGCCTCGGTTCCACGAGGGCCGCTGCTCGCGCGACCTGGCCGGCCCAGTGCACCGCGTATAGACTCTCTACAGCGCATTTCGTGCATCCACCGGCCGCCGAAGGCGCGTTCGCCGGCCGCATCCAAAGCTCGAGGAGACCGCCATGCCCATCGACGTTGGTACGACTGCCCCCGACTTCGCACTGAAAACGCAAGACGAGAAGGAATGGAAGCTCTCCGCGCACAAAGGCAAGAACGTGGTGCTGATGTGGTACCCGCTCGACTGGAGCCCGACGTGCGAGAAGGAGAACTGCAAGATCAGCAACGAGCCGATCCTGGCCGGCGCGGACACGGTCGTCGTCGGGATCAGCCGCGACTCGACTTGGTCGCACAAGGCGTGGAAGAAGGAGCGCGGCATCAAGCACGACCTTCTCGCTGACCCGATGCTCGACGTCACCAAGAAGTTCAACCTCGTCCATCCCGCCGGCTTCATCAGCCATCGCGCGACCGTGATCGTCGACAAATCAGGCAAGGTCGCGTTCGTACAGGTGCAAGAGAAAACGTCCGACGAGCGCAACTGGGCCGAGGTCCAGACGGCGCTCAAGAAGCTCAAGTAGGGCGCGCGCAGCGGCCGCATCTGGCCGCTTTCGCGGAACGCTCGCCGAGGATCCCCATGAAGCTCCCCAGTGTCCTTCCGGCTTTCTGTCTGCTCCTCGGAACGAGCGTCTTTGCGTCGCGGGCCGCGTTCGCGCAGAACGAGCTCGTCAATTGGGAAGATCCGCACGTCCATCCGCTGGCCCTGTCACCGGATGGATCGCGGCTCTTCGCCGTCAACACGCCTGACAACCGGCTCGAGGTGTTCGACCTCGCGAGCGGAGTTCCCGTGCTCGCGTTCGACGTCGCGGTGGGCATCGACCCCGTGTCGGTCCGCGCGCGGACGAATGGCGAGGTGTGGGTCGTGAACCATATCTCCGACAGCGTCAGCATCGTCGACCTCGCGACGCACAACGTCGTGGCGACGCTGAAGACCGACGACGAGCCGGCCGACGTGGTCTTCGCGGGCACGCCCGAGCGAGCGTTCGTGAGTTGTTCCCA
>JANLUN010000313.1:0-2662 GCA_031363505.1 Planctomycetota bacterium
GCGCGCGTCAGCACGGCCTGCCACAGCGCGACCGCTCCCGCGAAGTCGCGGCGTTGGAAGAGCACGACCGCCAGGTGGTTCTGCGCCTCGATGAAATCGGGCTCGCACACGAGCGCGGAGCGAAAGCGGGCCTCGGCGGCCGCCACGTCCCCGCGTTCGTACGCTTCGACACCCGCGGCGACGCGCGCGCGCGCTTCTTCGAGCAAGAGCCGCGCGCCGGTCGCGAGTTCTTCGTCGGAGAGCCCGAGCGCGCGCGCCGCCGCGAAGTGCGTGAGCGCGCCCTCGCGATCGTGCGTGATCAGTGCCGCCATGCCGGCGCGCTTTTCGAGCGACGCGATCTCGCCGTCCAGCGAAGCGAGCTCACCGGCGGCCGACACCGAGCTCAAGATCTCGATCGCGCCGACGAAATCGAGCCGCGCCGCGAGCACGTCCGCGAGAAAACGTCGCGAATCGACATCGTCCCGGTCGAGCTCGCACGCGAGACGCGCGTGAAGCAGCGCGCCGTCGAGGTCGCTGACGCGCAGCGCGTTCTTACCCGCGAGAAGGTGCGCTTGCGCCAGCGCGCGATCGACGAACGGCAGCGCGGGATCCTGCGCGCGCGCCGCTTCGAGGAACGCGAGACCGCGCTCCGCACCGCCTTCGCGCAGGAGCCACACGATCCCCTTCGCGCGTAAGAGCTCGGGAGCCTCTCCGCAGAGCTTCGTTCCGCGCACGATCTCCTCCCAAGCGGCGTCGGGTTTTCCAGCGGCGGCGTAGATCTCGGCCGCCGTCGCGTAGACGTCGGGATCGCTGGGGGACCCTGTGCGCGCGGACTCGATGGTGCGCAGCGCGGCGATGAACTCACCGGAGAGCGCGTCGCAACGTGCGGAGAGCAGCGACGATTCGTCGTCGGCGCTGGCCCCCGAGCGCAGGAGCGCGCGCGCCTCGTCGAGCTCTCCGAAATCGATGTGGCGCCGCAGCGCGACGACTTCGGGGGTCTGCGCACGAGTACGCTGCTCGACGCGCGTCGCAACCGGCGCCTGGGCCGCGGACGGCGCGGCGCTGGCTTCCTCGCCAGGGCTGCACGCGACGAACGCCGGCGCGCACGCGGCCCAAAGGAACGCCGAAGCCGCGCGCGACCTGCGAAGGAGTTGGCTCACGCTCCGCAATCTACACCGGACCGGGGGCTTCACGCCCGGCGACGGGCGAGCGTAAGCTCGCGTGCATGACGAAACGCGACAAAGCCGAGCTGGGCGAGCTCGCGGGCGCGCTCGAAGCGCACACGCGCCGCCGACGCGCGCTCGGCATCCGGCGGAGTCCAACAGGCGCACGCAAGTCTCGGGCACTGCGCGAAGCGCACGGACCGGCGCGTTCGGCGGACGATGTGAAAGCGCAAGCGGCCTCGTGCTCGACGCTCGAGGATCTGCGCGCGGCCGTCGCGCGCTGCGAGGCCTGCGACCTGTGCCGCACGCGCACGCAGACCGTCTTCATGGACGGCGAAGGATCGACCGGGGTCTTGTTCGTCGGCGAGGCGCCTGGCGCGGACGAAGACCGCACGGGCGTGCCCTTCGTCGGCCGCGCGGGACAGCTGCTCACCGACATCATTACGAAGGGCATGGGCATCCCGCGCGCGGGCGTGCACATTGCCAATGTCCTCAAGTGCCGCCCGCCGGACAACCGCGAGCCCACGCTGGAAGAAAAGCTGCACTGCACCCCGTGGCTCGACCGGCAGATCGAGCTGTGTGATCCCAAGGTCATCATCCCGCTCGGCAAGCACGCGGCGAGCTACATCCTGAAGCTCAAGCCGGGCACCCCGATGGGCGCCATGCGCGGCCGCGTGCATCTCGTCGGACAGCGCAAGATCGTGCCGACCTTCCACCCGGCGTACCTGCTGCGCAGCCCGGGCGAGAAGAAGGAATGCTGGAAGGACATCCAGCTCGCGATGGCGGAGATCGGCCTGCGCCCGAGCGCGGGCCCCTAGAACCGGCGCAGCCTGACGCGTTACGCCGACCGCCCTCGTTACCTCGCCGCGGGGCCCGGGTACTCGGACCCGCGCGCAGCCAGCACCGACCGCCGGTGCGTTGTGCGCGACCGGAGAACGAAAGTGCGCGCGATCCGAGCGTTGACCGTCCGCATCGAGCCCGCTATCCTCCCCGGCCGCTCTTCCGAGACCTGGACGCAAGTGTCGAGGCGCTCAAGGAATCACTCGGCGAATCGCCCGGCGTCGCTGTTCAATGCCTCGTCCCCCCGCGTGGGGTTCGAAGCCGAACGAGCACCGCGCGTCGGTCGCCGATCGTCCTTGTCGCGCAGCTCGATCGATGCGCACGTCCGAGTCGACTCCGCAAAGCGTTCTGAAGTCACGACCCTCAATTGTCTTCCGCGCTCGTTGGATCGCTGCACCGCCGAGGTCGCGAACTTCGGATGCTGATCCACTGCGCGCGTCGCTTCTCTGCGCTCCCCGCCTGCTCTTTGCCGTCGTGAGATGTCTCCAGAACCCACGGTAGATCCCCATCCCCTGGCTGTGACGCATCCGCTCCTGCCGCACGAATCTTCGGGATTCAGGCCACCCGTCAGCGCGCTGACCTCGGTGCCATCGATTGCGGTCGCTGCGAGCGTGTGCGATGCGGACCATCGCTCGCGCTCAAGCAGCGCGGGTGGTGCGCTCCTCACAGTCATTGACTCC
>JANLUN010000196.1:0-3249 GCA_031363505.1 Planctomycetota bacterium
CGGCGCAGGACGTGCTCTTGTGCATCAATACCGGCGCGAAGCGCGCCGACGAGAAGCGCTTCCGCTTCGACACGGACTCGCTGTTCTTCCGCACGCGCGCACAAATGGGCGAGATCTTCAGGGATCTGCCGCAGACGCTGGCCGCGACGATGGACGTGGCCGAGCAAGTGGCCTTGAAGCTCGAATTCGGCAAGTACCGCGTGCCGTTGTTCAAGGCCGACGACGGCGAAGCACCTGAGTCGATCTTCGATCGCCTGTGCGAACAGGGGCTCGCCCGGCTCTACGCCAACGATTCGACGCGCGCGCGCGCGCGCATGGAAAGCGAGCGCAAGGTCATCCGCGAGATGGGCTTCGTCTCGTACTTCCTGATCGTCTGGGACCTGATCCGCTGGTCGCGCGAGAACGGGATTCCCGTCGGCCCCGGGCGCGGTTCGGCCGCCGGATCGATCGTCGCGTACCTGCTTGGGATCACCAAGGTCGATCCGCTGAAGTACGACCTCTTGTTCGAACGCTTCCTCAACTCGGCGCGCGTGTCGATGCCCGACATCGACATCGACTTCTGCAAGGAGGGCCGCGAGCGCGTGCTCGAGTACACGCGCACCCGATACGGCGCGGAGAACGTCGCGCAGATCGTCACGTTCGGCACGATGGCCTCGCGCACCGTCGTGCGCGACGTCGCGCGCGCGCTCGATCTGCCGCTCAAGGACATCGATCGGATCGCGAAGAAGATCCCGTCAGGTCCGGGCGCGCCGAGCCTCGCGGAAGCGCTCGAGAAGGATCCCGATCTGCGCGAGATCCGTGCGAGCCGGCCCGATCTCGCCGAGCTCTTCGCACTCTCGATTCCGCTCGAGGGCATGGCGCGACACGTCTCGACGCATGCCGCCGGCGTCGTGATCGCGGACCGGCCCATCGTCGAATACGTGCCGCTCGCGAAGAACGGCGACGACGTCATGACGCAGTGGCCGGCGACGCAGCTCGAAGAACTCGGCCTCCTCAAGATGGATTACCTGGGGCTGCGCACCCTGACGATCCTCGAGAGAACGCTCGGCAACATCGCCAAGGAAGGCGGCACGGCGCCCGATCTCGACCAGCTGCCGGAGAAAGATCCGCGCACGTACGCGCTGCTCATGTCCGGCGACACGCTCGGAGTGTTCCAGCTCGAGTCCGACGGCATGCGCAAGCTGCTCGCACGCCTGAAGCCCGACTGTTTCGAGGACCTCATCGCCGTGCTCGCGCTCTACCGACCTGGGCCGCTGGAGTCCGGCATGGTCGAGATGTTCATCCAGCGCAAGCACGGGCTCGAGCCGATCCGCTTCCCCCACTCGAGCGTCGAGTCGGTGCTGCGCGAGACGTACGGCTGCATCGTCTACCAAGAGCAGGTGATGCTGATCTCGAACCTGCTCGCGCACTTCTCGCTCAACGAAGCCGACAACTTGCGCAAGGCGATGGGCAAGAAGAAGCCCGAGATCATGCAGAAGTACGCCGAGCAGTTCGTCGCCGGCGCGGTCAAGAACGGCTGCGCGGAGAACGTCGCGCGCGAGATCTGGGACAACATCGTCAAGTTCGGCGGCTACGGCTTCAACAAGTCGCACTCGACGGCCTACGCAATCCTCACGTACCAGACCGCGTACCTGAAGGCGAACCATCGCAGCGCGTTCATCGCCGCCAACATGTCGTGCGAGATGAGCGACTCCGACAAAGTGAAGGAGTTCGTCGACGACGCGCGCAAAGCGCACGTCGAGCTGCGCGCGCCCGACATCCAGCGCTCGAAGTGGGAGTTCGAACCCGAAGAGGGCGGGATCCGCTTTGGATTCGGCGCGATCAAAGGCACTGGCGAAAAGGCCGTGACCGCGCTCGTCGCAGCGCGCGAACAGTTGCGCGCGCGCGGCGCACCGGTGTCGCTCCACACGCTGTGCGCCGAACTCGATCCGACCGCCGTCGGGCGCGGCAACTTCGAAGCGTTGATCAAGGCCGGCAGCTTCGACGGAACGGGGCACAATCGGGGTGCGGTGCTGGCCGCGCTCGACGGCGCGGTCTCCGACGGTTCACGGCGGGCGGCCGACCGCCGCACGGGACAAAGTGGACTGTTCGACGCGCCCGCCGAACCTAGCGCGGCGGTGCAACACGACGGCATCGACGATGCGCGCGCCTGGGATCGGGCCGAGACGCTGCGCGCCGAGTTCGAGACGCTCGGCTTCTATCTGTCGGGGCATCCGCTCGAGGAACGCGCGGGATTGCTCGGGCTGATCTCGTCGGCGCGCATGGACGAGCTCAGCTTTCTCCCCGGCGGAAGCGAGATCACGCTCGCGGGATTGATCCTGAACAAGAAGGAGACGATCGTGAAGTCGGGCCGGTACGCGGGCCGAAAGATGGCGCGCTTCCGGCTCGAGGACCTGCGCGGCAGCGTCGACGTCACGTGCTTCCCGCGCACGTTCGACGAGAATCGCGAGCGGATCGAGGACGGCAACGTCGTCGTGTGCCGCGGCAAGCTCGAGGACAGCGACGAACCGGCGCTGATGCTCGAACAGATCCTCACGGTCGACGAGGCGCTCGCGCGCTTCGAAGGCGGCATCGTCGTGCACTTGTCGGAGGACGACGCCGTGTTCCTGCCCGAGCTCCAGGAGATCGTGCAGCGACACCGCGGAAGCCGCCCGCTGTATCTCCAAGTCGCCGGCGGCGACGGACGGACGCGTCGAGTGCGCGCGGGGGGGAACTTCGGCGTGGCGATCAGCGCCCAGTTCGCGAACGACGTCGACCGCGTGCTCGGCAACGGGCGCGTGCGTCTCGCCAAAATGTGAGCGCGCCGCCCGTGTCTCGGGCGGCGCGCTGGTGAACCGATCGCGCGAACTCGCGCCGGTGAAAGCGAGCGAGTTCGCGCCGGGGCGAAGAGATCAGGCCTTGGCCTTCTCTTTGCCTTTGCCCTTCGCTTTGGCCTTCTCCGCTCCGGCGTCCGTGTCCTTGTCTTTCGCCTTCGGCTTGGACTTCGACTTCGGCGCGGCCTTTGCCTCCGGTTCGGCCGGCTCGACCTTCGCCGACCGCTCGACGAACTCGAGGATCGCGCGCTCGCCGTTGTCGCCGAGGCGCGACTTCGAAAGACGCAGGATCCGACAGTAGCCGCCCGGACGCGCCTTGAAGCGCGGACCGAGCGTGTCGAACAGCTTCGCCACCATCTGGGGGTCGCGGAGCTGCGCGAACGCACGCCGCCGATGGTGCTGCGTCGGCTCCTTGGAGAGCGTGACGAGCTTCTCG
>JANLUN010000234.1:0-2647 GCA_031363505.1 Planctomycetota bacterium
ATGGCGCTCGAAGATCTCCAGCACCTTGAGCAGGAGATCGTCGAAGTCGAGCGCGTTGTTCTTCGTGAGCCCCGCGGCATAGAGCTTCTCGATCTTGACCAGGACCTCGTGCTCGATGCCGTCTTCACCCAGCGCGAGCTCGGCTTCGGACTCGTTCTCGGCCCAGCCGCGGTTCTTCCGATCGCTGATCCAACCGCCCACCATCGCCGGTCGAAAGCGCGTGGTGTCGTAGTCGGACTCCTTGAGCAACGTCTTGAGGAGCTGGTTCTTGTCGTGCGTGTCGTAGATCGAGAAGTCGCGCGTGTAGCCGGGCAGCACGCCGATCTCACGCCGCAGGATGCGCGCGCACGTCGCGTGGAACGTGCCGATCCACATGCCCTGCGTCGGGAGCAGCTTCTCGACGCGCTCCTTCATCTCGCGCGCCGCCTTGTTCGTGAACGTGATCGCAAGGATCTCGGACGGCCGCACGCCGCCTTCGGTCAAGAGCCACGCGATGCGGCGCGTGATCACGCGCGTCTTGCCCGATCCGGGACCGGCCAGGATCAGGAGCGGACCGTCGACATGCGTGACGGCTTCGCGCTGCGGAGCGTTCAGATCCGCGAGCAGCGGGTGAATGCGCGACGCGTTTCCCTCGGCAACCTGGTCGTCTCGCGTCTCGCCCGCCACGTGCTCGGTGATCTCCCTCTGAACCCACGCCATGGGGCGAAGATTCTAGCCTGAGCGGAGCCTCGTTCCGACGACGCGTCGATCGAGATGCGCCGGAGCTCGCTCCTCGCGAGCGGCCATGAACCGGCGCGCGCTACTCGTGAGCGACCATGAAATCGTAGACCCGCGCGGAGACCGCGACGCCCGTGGTCGCCGTCTGCCAGAACTTCCGTTCGAACGACTCGGCCTTCCAGTTCGAGCTCGGCACGTTCGCTTGGAGCGCGTCGCGGAGCTGATGCCACTGCGCGATATCGTGGTACGAGCCACCCGGCCAAAGCCCGTACGGCGTCGAGCCGTCGCCGATGCGTGCATTGAGAACGTACATCGGCGCGTAGTTCACCGGCTGCCCCGACGCGAACTGCAGAATCGCGGAGAGCGTCTCTTTGTTCGCATCCGCGATCGCGTTCCAGCTCGATTGACTCGGCATGCCGTAGAACCCCTCAGCCACCGGCCAGGCGATCATTGGATCGCGGAAGTCGGGAATCGGGCCGTCGACGATCACGGTCTTGACGGGGACCGCGTACTGAAGTCGTGCGAGCGTGGCGAGCACTCCGCCGTGCGACGCGCCCATGAAGTGGAACCGCTCGACGTCCCAACCGTATTCCGCCGCGTGAGCCGTCGCCCATTGGAAGAGGCCGACGAACTGCGCGACGTTCTCCGGGTACAGCACCGGGTTGTCGGTCGGAACCCACGGAGCGATGTGCGTGACGGGAGTCGGCAAACGCCAGTCGAACTTCTCGTAGTTGACCGAGACGAAGTCGAACTTGACCGGCAACTGTTGGCACGCGTCCTCGGTCAAGTACCAGGCGAGCGCGTTGCCGCCCCCGTTGCCGGAGAGCGCGGGATGCTTGTGATCGCTCGCGACACCGCAACCGAGGTGCAGGAAGAAGACGACCGAGCGGAGGGCGGCGCCGGACGGATGCGCGTAGACGTCGAGCACCTGGTTGGGTCCGCTCCCCCACGGCACGTCGACGTGCGTCGGCGTGAGGTTGGGGTAGGCGGTGGGCCAGTGGACGGCGGCGACGTGTCCGCTCGTTCCGTTCACGTGAACTGTCGATGCGGCCGCGTGCATGTGGAGCACGAACAGCAGGACCGCGATGAGCGCCGGACGAAACGCGCTGGATCCCATGCGCCTAACTTAGCAACGAGTGCGCATCGGCTCGCGCGACCGTTCTTGCGCCGCGGGCGAATCGAACTTCTTCGCGGCGGCGTGCTCCCACATCTTTTCGATGTAGGGGCCGGCATCCGGCGTCTTGCAAGCCGTGTCGCCGTAGTCGATCTCGACCTTGCCGATGCGCTTCGCCGCCGCCGTCGCCGACTTGCGCAACGTGGCGCTTCGGCCGCCGATCGTGATCAAGGTCATGTTCATCGCCTCGCGCTCGGCGTTGGAGACGGAGTGGATCGACTTCTCGATCTTGACGATGAGTTCGCCGAACCAGGTGTCGGGGAGCTCCTCGTCGAGGCTCGCCAAGTGCCCGGCGAGCATCCAGCCGTGGGCGCGCAGGCCTTCATCGGAAGCTTTGAACCACTCGCGTGCCTTCGCAGCGCCGTGCGGACCCTCCGCGGCAATCATCGCGACGTATCCGCCGCACATGCGCATGCGATTTTCGCGCGCCCAGCGGTCGAGGTCCGCCGCCTTCATCTGCGCCGGATCGGCGATCTTCATCGCGAGGATGCGCGCGTCGTGGTTGCCGGTCTTCCAGAGAGCCATCGCGAGCTCCTGGTCGACGCCGATCTTCTTCACGAGCGTCTTCATCGTCGCGAAGCTGACGCCGAACATCGGCTCCATCGCGCCGTGGCGCGCGTAGGTCTTGCGCGTCTGTGCCGAGCCGGCCTTCTCGAGAGCGCGCATCGTCTCGTCGAGGGACATGCGGGCGGGAGACGACTTCGCGCGCGGCTTGGCGGGCGCTTTTGCAGGCGGTCTGGCCGCCGCTTTTTGGGC
>JANLUN010000250.1:0-10773 GCA_031363505.1 Planctomycetota bacterium
GGTATGTCGACGACCGACGCGGGCACGCATCCAGCCACGAGCACGAAGCACGGCGACCCCCTACGCTCGTCGCCATGAAGCCCATCCCCAGCAAACTCGTCTGCCTCCTGCTCGCCGTGACGGTCCTCGCGCTCGGCACCGGCTGCAGAGGCATGCAGATCAAGCAGCTCGAGAAACAGGCCGCGTCGCTCGAGACACGCGTCGCGGTGCTCGAGTCGCAGGTCGCGCACCCGACCAAGTAAGTCAACGAAGCGCGGCTCGCGAGCCGAGCTCGTCCGCGGATAGCAAGCGGACCGCAAACCGCAGACGACGTTTGACCGACGGATGCGCTGCTGCCGAGCCTACGCCTCGAAGTACTCGGGCTCGTTGCCCGGCCGCCACTTGACGTTGCAGCCCAGGCTCGCAGTCTGGTTCGAGCTCACCTGCTTCCCGGCGAGAACGGCGTCGATCGCGGCGCGCACGTCCGAACCCGTGACGGGGATGTCCTTCCCCGGACGGCTCGCATCGAACTGCCCGCGGTACACGAGCCGAAGAGTCGAGTCGAACAGGAAGAAGTCGGGCGTGCACGCCGCGGTGTAGGCCTTCGCGACGGCTTGATCCGCGTCGAAGAGCACCGGGAATCGATAGCCCGCTTGTCTCGATTCCTGCCCAAGCTTCTCGGGTGAATCGTTCGGATGCGTGCCCGGATCGTTCGCGCTGATCGCCACGATCGCGACGTTCTTCTTTTCGTGGTCGAGCCCGAGAGCGACGAGCCCGGACTGAATGTGCTTCACGTACGGACAGTGGTTGCAGAGGAAGATGACGAGCAGCGCATCCTTGTCCGAGTAATTCGAGACCTTCACCTGCTTGCCGGAGATCGTGTCCGTGAGAACGAAATCCGGCGCGAACGTTCCGAGCGGCAGCATCGTGGACGAGGTGAGCACCATGAAGATCTCCTTCTTTCGGTCCGCAATCCTAGCGGCACCGCACGACACGCACGAGCCAGCTCACCGATCTCATTCGTTCGCCCGATTGACTGCGGGACGTGTGATCGTCGAGCCGAGTCGAACCGTTGACGTCCGCGTCACGTCGCTAGAATCCGTCCCCGATGAGCGAGATCGCCACGCCTCCGAATCTGCACTTCGGCACGTCGTCGTGGTCCGAATCTTCGTGGGTCGGCTCGTTCTATCCGTCCGGGATGAAGCCGGGTGACTTCCTGAGCTACTACGCGACGCAGTTCATGAGCGTCGAGGCCGACACGACGTACTACGCGGTGCCGCGGCGCGAGCTCGTGCTCGGCTGGGCCAGCAAGACGCCGCCAGGCTTCGTGCTGTCGGCCAAGTTTCCACGCTCGATCGTTCACTGCGGCGACGGAGCGAAACCGGATGGCTCACGCGTGCTCGTGCCGGAAGCCGTCGGACGCAACGTCGACGCGTTCCTCGGCGCGATGGATCTCCTGGGTCCGAAGTGCGGACCACTCGTGCTTCAGTTCCCCTACTTCGGTCGCGACGCTTTTCGCAGCGTGCGCGAGTTCCTCGATCGACTCGAACCGTTCTTGGAGCGCCTCCCCACTCGATTCCGTTACGGCGTCGAGGTCCGCAACAAGGCCTGGCTCGTGCCCGAGCTGACCGAGTCGTTGCACCGACACAACGCGGCGCTCGTGCTCGTCGACATCGCGTACATGCCCCATCCCGCGGAGATCGAGCTGGATCTCCTGACGACTGACTTCACGTACGTGCGATTGATCGGTGATCGCAAGGCCGTCGAAGCGAGGACCGAGCGTTTCGACCGCATTGTGCTCGATCAGTCGGCGCGACTCGATCGCTGGTCGTCGTACCTCGCGCCTATTCTCGGACGCGGCTGGCAGATTTATGTGTACGCGAACAATCACTACGCCGGACACGGACCGGAGACGATTCGGGAGCTGGTGTGGCGCGTCATGAACAAGCCGGGCGCATAGGACCGTCCTAGTCTTCCGACGCAATGGCGAATCGCGCTGCTCACGCCTACCATGTCGCCCATGATCGCCTCACTCTTGCTCGCCGTTGCAAGTACCAACTCCCCCACCCTCGACGACACGACGCCGCGCGGCTTGCGTGAGAACAAGCCCGAAGCGTTCCAGGGCTACACGCTCTTCGCGCCGTTGACGTCGGGCACGACGTTCCTCGTCGACATGAGGGGCGAAGTCGTTCACAAGTGGGAGACGAAGTTCGCTCCGATGTCGGTCGAGCTCCTCGCCGATGGAACGCTCCTGCGCATGGCGCGCATCAACGAGAACCCCGTGTTCTTCGGCGGCGGCATCGGCGGCCGCATTCAAGAGCTCGATCCCGACGGCAACGTGAAGTGGGACTTCGTGCTCTCGAATGAAAAGGTGTGCATGCACCACGACATCGAGCGGCTTCCGAACGGCAACATCCTCGCGATCGCGTGGGAGTTCCTCTCGCGCGACGAAGCCATCGCGCTCGGCCGCGATCCCGAACAAACGGATGGGCGCGGCCTGTGGCCGGACTGCGTGCTCGAGATCAAGCCGACGCGTCCCTCCGGCGGCGAGATCGTGTGGGAGTGGCACGCGAAAGATCACCTCGTCCAAGATCGCGACGACAAGAAACCCAACTACGGCGTCATCGCCGATCACCCCGGTCGCTTCGACCTCAACTACAACCCGCCCGCGCGCAAGCCGGCGACCGACGAGGACAAGAAGAAAGAGGAAGAGAAGCAGCGCCAGATGAAGGCGCTCGGTTACGCCGGCGGCGACGAAGGTGATGAGGAAGAGGAAGCTCCGACCACGCCGCGCTTGAAATGGGCGGGCGACTGGATGCACACGAATGGCGTGCACTACGAGCCGTCATCCGATCTCGTCATCCTGTCGAGCCCGCGCCTCAGCGAACTCTTCGTGATCGACCACTCGACGACGACCGCGGAAGCGCGCGCCGAAAAAGGCGGTCGCTACGGCAAGGGCGGCGCGCTCCTCTACCGCTATGGCAATCCGATGAACTACGGCGCGGGCACGGAAGCCGATCGCCGTCTATTCGAGCAACACGATCCGCAGTGGATCCCGGCCGGCTACCCGGGCGCCGGACACGTCACGGTGTTCAACAACGGCGGCGGACGTCCCGAGAAGGAGTTCAGCTCCGTCGACGAGATCGTCTTGCCCTTCGATGCGAAGCGCGGCTTCGCGCACGAACCGAAGAAGCCCTTCGCGCCGAGCGCGCCGGTGTGGAGCTACTCCGATCCCGAAAACTTCTATTCGTTCTTCATCTCCGGCTGCCAGCGCCTGCCCAACGGCAACACGCTCATCTGCGCCGGAAAAGACGGACGCTTCTTCGAGGTCACGAAGGACAGCAAGATCGTGTGGGAGTATCTGAATCCCTACGGCGGTGAAATCCCGGCGAGCTTCGGCAACGCCGCCCCCAAGGGCGATCCGCCGCCGAAGGTGGAGCCGATCGCCGTCTTCCGCGCGACGCGGATCGCGCCGAATCATCCGGGACTCGCAGCGCTCGGGATCGGCGCGAAGCGCTAGCGATCGCGATCGCGCGCTCGATTCGACGGCGATCGTCGCATTCGATCGCGTCGGACGTCACTCGATCTCGACGTCGCCCCAGAAGCCGATCCAGCGGTCGACTTCCTTCATCGCGGCGCGAGGTGCTTCGTAGGACCATGCGGCGCGCTCGCTGCGCGTCTCGTCGTCGATGACGTCGTAGAACTGCACGCCGTGTGGACACGCCCGGTCGCTCGCCGTCTTCGGTGTCGCTCGCAGGAGCTCCATGCGAACCGATTCACGCGGGAAGTACCGATAGCCGTCGAGCTCGATTGTTCGATCGCTGTCTGCGATCACTCGACCGTGCCACACAGCCTTCATCACGATCGTCGCGCGTCAACCGCGCGCATGCGCGAGGATCAATCGCGCCACATGTCGACCGGCGACGCGGCCCGACGCTTCGAGCGTGCGACCGAGCGCGAGCTCGGCTGCGAGTCGCGTCGCGAACCTGCATCCCGATCCGCGGATCTTGCCGCCCATCACGCGTTGATGCCGCAGCCACGCGAGCCTGCCGTCGCGCGTCGCGACGAGATCGCGTACCGGATTCTCGCGTGAGTGCCCGCCCTTGATGACCACGGCTGCGCAGCCGCGTGCGAGGATCGCGCGTGCGGCGCGGATCCGCGTCGGAAGCGAAGTCGCGATCTCCGTGAGCGAACATCCCGTCAGCTCGGCCGCCTCGATCAAGTTCGGTGTGAGGATCACGTTCGCCGTCGCGATCTCCGCGAGAAACGCGTCGATGGCCGCCTCGTCCAAGAAGCGCGTGCCGCTCGACGACGCGATCACGGGGTCGACGACGATCGGCAGCGGGGCGCCGTGGAGCGCGCTCACGTCGCGGATGAACTCGCTCGCGGCGTGCACGTGATCGAGCCCGGGGAGGAGCCCGATCTTCACCGCGGCGATCGGCTCGGCACACGCCGCGCGCGCTTCGCGCAGCCAATCGTGCGGCGGACGCGCACCGATCGCGCGCACTTCGCGGTCATCCTGGTCCGTCCACGCCGTCACGACGCACACGGTCTCGATCGGCAGGCGCCGGACGCTCGCGCGATCCGCGTCGACACCGGCTCCACCCGATGCGTCGTGCCCCGCGACGATCAGGAGGCGCAGCCTCTCTCGATGCGGCGCGGGTTCTTGCGGAAGGGTCATCCGGAAACTCTCCGGCGCGCGGTTCGCGCACTCTGCGGGCGGCATCGTACTGCGCGCACACATGCCCATGGTCCGACAACCGGGCCGGATCAAGTCGGGACGGAAGGAAGTTGGTGTTCCAATTCTCGACGTGGATCGCGCGTGCGGCTCGACGTGCGCACTGCGCAGCACCTGGGCTGAACCCGTGGACGCGCCTAGAATCGCGCCCGGGACTCCCGATGGCGATCGCAGCTCTGGCTCTCACGCTTCTGTCGACCGCTGCGAGCATCGACGATCTGCGCGCGTTCACCCCGCTCGCGCTCGGCGACGGCCGCGGCGGCGACTCCGTGGAACTCCGTAATGGCAGCAAGCTCGCCGGGCGCGTCGTCTACGAGGACGAAACTCGGGTCTTGCTGCGCGAGGGTTCGCGGTTACGCGAGATCGATCGGCAAGAAGTGAAGTCCGTCGTGTCGCGCGCGGCGAACGCGCGCGAAGCACTCGGACGCTGGCTCGAGCTGAAGCCCAAGGATCCGCACGCGCTGCTCGACATCGTGCGTTTCTGCGAACGCATGGATCTCACGGACGACGCGTACGCATTCGCCCGCGTGGCGCTCGTCGCGAATCCGGCGGATGCGGATGCGCACGAGACCCTTGGACACCAACGACGTTCGGATGGATGGGCCGAGCGAGTCGGAACACGCTGGGTCCGATGCGAGGAGCTGGAGAGCGTCCGAGCGAACTGGAAGACGGCCTGGGAGCTCGCGAGCAGTCACTACCGCCTGCGCACGAACCTCGACGGCGCGACGGCGATCGGCGCGTTGCTGGATCTCGAGTGCTTCTATCGATCGTTCTTCGATCGCTTCGGCCGGGAGCTCACGCTCCACGAGGTGCTCGCTCCGATGGATGCGCAGATCCACGCCACGCGCGACTCGTATCCGATCGCGCTCGTGAATCGCATCGCGTACTACGATCCGTCGCTCGCCACGGTGATCGTCGATGCTTCGAACGGGCTCGAGCGCGGCATGCTGATCCACGAGGCGACGCACCAGCTCCTGCGGTCGACGGTCGACCGCACGCGCGGCGTGTCGAGCGACATCACCGCGTGGCTCGACGAAGGGCTCGCCGAATACATGCGCGCGTGCATGACCGGCCCGCCGGGTCGCATGCGTTTCGACGACAAGCTCGTCTTCGATGCGCACTTCAAGGAACAAGCGAACGCGAAGGATCCCTACGACCTCGCGCGACTCCTGACGTTCGACACCGGCGAGTTCCACACCGAGTCGAAGTCCGACTTGCGCTACGCGCAGGCGTACACGCTCGTGCAGTTCTGCCTGCACGGCGAAGGCGGCAAGCACCGCGACCACTTCTTCGATTTCGTGCGCGGCGCGTACAAGTCGAAGGGCTCACCGACTCACTTCAAGTCGGCGATGGAGATCGACGGGGATGCGTTCGAGAACGCGTGGACCAGCTACGTGCGTTCGAAGGCGCGCTGATCGACGCTCAGGGACCCGCCTGCGATGACCGGCGGGCTCAGAACCCGTGGTCGGCGAGAAACTGAACCGCCGCCAGGATCTCGGCGCGGCCATGTCGCGGGTTGATGTCGAGCACGCGCTCGGCGTCGCGCGGCAGGTACCCCGCGACGAGCTTGAAATCGACCTCGCCCGAACCCGGCGGCAGCTCCGCGGTGCCCTCGGCTTCATCCTGTAAGTGCATCCCGACGACGCGCGGCGCGTAGGCGTCGAGCCATCGGCCCTGGGATTGGAGCCCGGCGCGCTCGCGCAGCTGGATCCGACCGGTGTCGTGCCAGTAGCCGAGGCCCCGCGTCGCGAGATCGTCGAGCACCCAGCCGACCGACTCGAAGTTGAAGAGCTCCATGAAGCTCGGACCGGCTTCGATCGCCAGCTTCGTGTCGGGGAACTCGTTGAGCAGCGCGTGCAGCGATCGGCACATGTGCTCGACCTGCCGCTGGCCCTTCTTCTGGACTCGACCCGCGAACACGCGCACTTCCTCGCACAGCGCGTCGCTCGGACCGTCGCGCAAGAGTTTCGCGTGCAGCTGATCGGCCTCGTCCTGCAGCGGCTTGTCCTCGACCTCGCCACCGCGCACGACGACGGTCGGGCAGGCGTACTTCTGCGCCAGCCGGACATGGCGGCGCACGCAATTCATCGCGCGTTCGCGCGCGTCGTCGTCGAGGCTGCCGAGCCTCGTCCCCGACATGTGTTCGGATCGCGGATCGAGGCAACCGGCGACGATCGATCGCACCGCGATGCCTGTCTCACGCCGCGAGTCCTCGAAGCCGTTCATGCGAACGGGAGCGTCGAGGAGTCCGAGCTCGATGCGCCGGAACCCCATCGCCACCGCGGCGAAGGCTTGGTCTTCGATCGTGCGCAGCCGACTGCCGTAGCAAGTCGTCGACAGCGAATAGTTGTTGGGGATGCCGGGTTGGATATACACGCACTAACTCGCGTCGGTCGCGAGATGAGTCGACGAGGACGCAGCGCCTATCGATGCTTCCTAGGGTCCGCCCCGAGGAGTTTCGCGATCGGCGCACGAGGCATGTCGGGCGATTCCCATTCCCGGCATGTCACGCGACGAGTTCGCGCATCGACTTGTCTGCCTTCAACAATGGTTCGACGGACGCCTGCCGACTCTCCCTGGATCCACCCGCGCGGATGTCGAACCAAAAGAACTCGCGAGAGCGAGCAAGATACAAACTCGTAGCAAGAAAAGGAAAAAGTCCGCTCCTGCTCCCCAATTCAGCCGGGGTGCAGTCAGCGCCGCGGGACCGGTCGTCAGACCCGAACGGTCGCCGTCGCGCCGACGAGAGACCGGTACCGCTGCAGGACGGGGTCGACCTCGGCCTCGATGAACTCGAGAACCTGCTCGGGCGCCCGGCCGACGAAGCGCGCACCGTCGAGGAGCTCATCGAGCCTGCTCGCGACGCGGCTGAGCAGCGGATCGGCCGCCAGGAGGCGACGGAGCGGGTTCCGACCGCCCTCTTCCTTGATGACGCGCGCCGCTTCGTGGCTCGCGCGGCGAACGGCCTCGTGCACGTCCTGCCGGTCGGCGCCCGCCTTTACGGCTTCCATCATCAGGTTCTCGGACGCCAGGAACGGCAGCTCCTCGTCGAGGTTGTGCCGGATGACGCGCGGGTGCACGACGAGGCCCGACGCCACATTAAGGTAGAGGTTCAGCACCGCGTCGGTGGCGAGGAACATCTCCGCGATCGCGATCCGGCGGTTGGCCGAGTCGTCGAGCGTGCGCTCGAGCCACTGGTTGGCGGCCGTGTGCGCGGTGTTGTCGAGCGCCACGATCACGTAGCGCGCCAGCGCGCAGATGCGTTCGGAGCGCATCGGGTTGCGCTTCCACGGCATGGCGGACGAGCCGACCTGCGCCGATTCGAACGGCTCTTCGATCTCGCGGCGGTGCGCGAGGAGTCGCAGGTCGGTCGCGAACTTGTGCGCCGACTGCGCGATCGACGACAGCGACTGCGCGACGCGGAAGTCGAGCTGGCGCGGATAGGTCTGGCCCGTCACGCCGAAGCTCTTCTCGAATCCCATCTTCTTCGTCACGAGCGCGTCGAGGTCGCGCACCTTCGCGTGATCGCCGTCGAAGAGCTCGAGGAACGACGCCTGCGTCCCCGTCGTGCCTTTGACGCCGCGGAAGCGGATCGACGATTCGGCGTGGTCGAGGTCCTCGAGGTCGTGGACGAGATCCTGCATCCACAGGCACGCGCGCTTGCCGACGGTGGTTGCTTGCGCTGGTTGGAAGTGCGTGAATCCGAGTGTCGGCAACGTCCGCCACTCGAGAGCGAACGCCCGCAGTGCCGCGATCGTGCTGACCAGTTGGCCGCGCAGGAGCCGCAGCCCCTCGCGCATCGCGATCAGGTCCGTGTTGTCGGTGACGTAGCACGACGTCGCGCCGAGGTGGATGATCCCGCGCGCCGACGGGCACTGCTCGCCCCACGCGTGGATCTGCGCCATCACGTCGTGGCGGAGCTCGCGTTCGTACCGCGCGGCGACGTCGAGGTTCAGGTCCTCGACGTGCGCGCGCATCTGCGCGAGCTGGTCGTCGCGGATCTTGAGGCCGAGCGCCTGCTCCGACTCCGCGAGCGCAATCCACAGCTTGCGCCACGTGGTGAACTTGAACTGCTCGGAGAACAGCCGGCGCATCGCCACGCTGGCGTAGCGTTCGGAGAGCGGACTCTGGTAGTTGTCGGCCGTCATTGCGGGCAGGGGAGGGAGAGCATCGCACGAGGACGCGCCCAAGGCACGCGCCGGTCGCGATCAGGGTCGGCGGGTCCACGATCGTCGAACTAGAGCCACGTGATCGTGGGCAGAAGCGGCGGCACGAACGACGCGAGGCAGGCCGACGCGAGGCAGGCCAGCGCGCCCCAGGCCAGCGTGCGCAGCACCGGCACGGGGGACGGCCGCTCTCCCGGACCGAGCATCCACGCGACCCGCACCAGGATGATCGCGCCCGCGAGGTCCGTCAGGACGTCAAAGACCGACGCATCGCGCAGCGGCACCAGCGCCTGGTGGATCTCGTCGATCGACGCGTAGGCGAGGACGATCGCGAGCACGCGGATCACGTTCGCGCGGGAGAGGTCGGGCCAACCGTCGCGGCGCGGCAGACACAGCAAGAGGCACGCGGTCAGGCACGCGAACTCGGGAGCGTGCGCGAGGTTCGAGAGCACGCCGCCCCAGGCGCTCGCAATCTCGAACACGACCGGTCGTTGCGCGCTGAAGAACCAGATCACGCACGCCCACAGGGCCGTCATCAACACCGCAACCGGGCGCGGAACGATCACGAGCGCGCGTCCGATCGCCCGCAGCACGCGCGCCAACGCGGACAGGCCGACCTGGTCAGGACCGTTCGGCATACCTGCGCACGGCGGTGATCACGAGACCGAGGCCGTCGGCGCTCCGTGTCACGTGCAAGCTGTCGACCATCTGCTTGAGCAAGAAGAACCCGCGCCCGCGCTCGTCCTCGAGATCCGGCACGTCGTCGTCGTTGTTGATCAGCCGCTCGACCTCCTCGGGATCTCCCCCGCCTTGGTCGCCGACCTCCATCTGCCACGTTCCGCGCTCGATCGACACCACCAGCGTGATCCGGACGCCGTCGATCACATCCTTCTCGTCCATCGCGTGATTCCCGCCACCGTGGTCGACCGCGTTCGAGAGGAGCTCGCTGGCCACGAACTCCATCGTGTCGACTTCCGACTGCGCGACCCCGCGCTGCTTGGCGAACTTGCGCAGCGCCTCGCGCGCCCCGCGCTCCGAGCTGTGCGCGGCCGGCACTTCCAGGCGGAGTTCCTCCGACCGATCGGCACTCTCTCGCGGCGTGCTCACGAAATCGGCTCGAGCTCCAGCGAGAGGTCGAGCGCCGGCGCGGAGTGCGTCAGGGCACCCACCGAGAGGCGATCGACGCCGGTTTTCGCGAAGGCAGTGATCGTGCGCTCGTCGATCCCGCCCGAGGCCTCGATCTCGATCGCGTGGCCGCGGCCCTCCGCGATCTGACGCAAGATCGGACACAGCCGAGTGAGCTCAGCCGGCGTCATATTGTCGAGCAGGATCACATCGGCGCCGCCCTCGACGCCCGAGATCGCCTCGCGCTCGTCGCGCGCTTCGCTCGTGATGCGCACAGAAGGCCCGATCGCTTTGCGCAGGTCGCGGAGCACCTCGACGATCGTGCGGCCGGCCATCTCGATGTGGTTCTCCTTGACCATCACCTCGTCGTACAAGCCGAAGCGATGGTTCTCGCCGCCGCCGCATCGGACGGCGTACTTCTCGAGCAGGCGCAGGTTGGGCGTCGTCTTGCGCGTGTCGAGGACGCGCGCGGGCCGCGGACCGGCGGTGCGCGCAAGCGCGACACAGCGCGCCGTCAGCGTCGCGATGCCGGACAAGCGTTGAATGAAGTTGAGCGCCGTACGCTCTGCGCCGAGCAACGCACGCGCCGAGCCCTCGACGTTCGCCAACTCGTCGCCGCGTTGGATCGCAGCGCCGTCCTTCTTCGCGAGGTGGATCTTCGCCGTCGGATCGCACAGGTCGAACGTGCGCGCGAACACGGCGAGGCCCGCGACGACGCCGTCCGACTTCGCGAGGAGGCGCGCGCGCGCGCGGACTTTGTCGGGC
>JANLUN010000261.1:0-11943 GCA_031363505.1 Planctomycetota bacterium
ATCAAAGCTCGCGCACCCGCGAGATCGCCGAGCTGCGCGAGGGTGTTGGCGAGGCCCTGCCGCGCCGACTGCAAATCGGGATGGTCGTCGGGCAACGTGCGCAGGTCGACGTCGAGCACCTTCTTGTAGAGGGCGTGCGCCCCCGCGAGATCGCCGAGCTCAAAGAGGTTGGCGGCCAAGTTCAGCCGCGTGAGCTGCAGTTCGGGATGGTCGTCGGGGAGCACGCGCGAGCGGACCTCGAGCACCTTCTCCTGCAGGGCCCGCCCGCCCGGCAGGTCGCCGAGCGCGCTCAACGTCACACCGAGCGCCATACGCACGGCCTGCAGATCGGGGTGATCGTCCGGCAGTGTCCGTGAGCAGACGTCGTACAGACGCTGCCAGGCGGTCTTCGCCGTCGGGAAGTCGCGCGTGTTCCACGCCGACTTGCCCGCGGAGCTCAAGAGTGCGCGCCACGTCGAATCTTGCTCGGCTGCGGGTCGCGCGAGCAAGTACGTCACCACTTCGAGAACCATCGCGCGCGCGGTGTCGTAGTCGCCCGCCTCTCGCGCGGCGTTCGACTCGTCGATCAACTCGCGCTGAATCGAGAGATCAGGGGTCGAAGCAGCGGCGCTCGCTTCTTGCGTGGGCGCTGACGGTCGAGCCCAGAGCAACGGCGCGCCGACGCATGCGACGGCGAAGAGGAACAGAAGTTGTCGAGCGCGGTGCATGCGGACGACCCGCACTCTGAGACGACGAACCGAGATCGCAGCGATCTCGGCTTCGGTCGCCGCGCCCCGTCCGGTTCTCGCGGTCCTCACCAACTCGGTGTTCACCTCGTGCTGCGTCTCGCGTTCCGTCTGGCCAGTGGCGTTCATGTTGTCGGCTTCCCTCGGCGGAGGGATCCCAGCACGACTGTCCCCTTCGCAGTCAGTCGATATTGCTGGAGACGGCTATTGGGCTTGTCGGGGAGGGTGGGCTCGATCAAACCGTCCGCCAACGCGGGATCGAGATACCGCTCGCGCAAGTGAGTGCGATCCTTCAGGCCGAGGTGCGTGCGAATCTCAGCGTTGCCGAGAGGCCCCGCTTGCCCCAACAGGCGGACGAGCACTTCCACTGGTGGGGCGACTGGTGGGGCGACTGGTGGGGCGAGTTCCCCTCCCACCCTGGCAAAGGCAATCTCCGGCGTACGCCGCAACGTCGTGACGAATCCATCCGTCACCTCGAACTCCGGCTCCGGCAAGCCCACCTTCCGGCAACGCTCGATCATGTCGCCGGTGCCGGTCCCCATGCGCTCGATGTACTGCGTGAGGTAGAGCGGTTCGGCCAGCAGTGGATTGCCAGGCACAGAACCGTGCGGCTGACGCAGCTGCGCAAGCGTAAGAGAAGGCGGCAGCGTGCCCGGATTCCATACCTCGAGTCGGTCGGCGAACAGCATCACCTGCACACTTCCCCTGCTCGTGTAATCACGATGCGCCACTGCGTTCACGATGGCTTCGCGCACAACCTCAGGCGGCAACTCGTAAGCGACCGGCACCTGCGTGCTCTCCGCGCGCGTACCGACGGCGAGATTGATCTTGGACAGCACGAAGTCGACCGCCTGATCCACCAGCTCGAACACGGTCCCCTTGTAGACCTGGTGCGAAGGGATCGGCTTCTGGACCTCCGTGCCGTGGAAATGCGCGCACTTGATCTCGGATGAGATGAGGAACCGCTGCGGTGCCGTGCCGAACAGCAAGACGGCCGCATGCGTGGGCAGACCCCGTCGGAGCAGGTGCAGATGTTCGAGCACATCTTTCGGCGGTGTGTCCTCCGCCAAAGGAAAGCCACGCGCGCGCCGCGCGATGCTGACGAAGCGCCGGATACGCTCGGTCGATAGATCCGCCAACGTCGCGTCGACGCAGACCGCCATGTCGAAGGGACCGGAACGGATCAGTTGCTTCGTTTCGAGGTATTGCACCAGCGCGGCATAGACGCCGGTGATCAGCTCGGAACTCGTGACGAACCGACGTCGAACGACTTCTGCCGCGGAACGCCGGATGAGCGCTTGCATCTTGGGATGCTTCTGCTTGTCGTCCGCGCCCTTGACGAAGATCAGCCGATGCTTGTGCCGCTGCGTGGCCAGATCGAACTCGCGCTCTGTCGGAGAAACACCCTGGTCGTCTTCGAACCCGTACTCGTTGCCGAACAGCCCCACGTAGATGTCGCAGCGCTCGACTTCATCGAGATAGAGCGCATCCGCTCGGCGATCGGCAGCAGGGACGTCTTCGAACAGGAATGGCTCGAAGAACCGGCGCATCAGCGCGTCATGGCGCACGTAATCGCGCAAGGCGGCCCGCGCCTCGGCAAACTCCTTCTGCACGCTGCTGATGAAGATGCGCAGCGGCTTCATGTCAGCCTCGCTCTTCCTGTGAGCAGCTCCTGCAACAGGCTTTCGCTCACAGCGCTTCCAACTCCTCCCACCGCGCGTAGATCGCCTCGACGCTCGCTTGCAGCTCCGCGCGGCGCTCGCGGACGCGCTGGATCTCGTCCTTCGGGCCGGTGTACAGCTTCGGATCAGAGAGTTGCGCGTCGAGCGTCGCGATCTCCGTCTCCACCGTCGTGATTCGCTCGGGCAGCGCGTCGAGTTCCTTCTGCTGCCACGGCGTGCGGCGCTTGGGCTTCGCTTCGCGCGCTTGTTTCTGCGCCGTGCTCGGCACGGACGCGCGCGCCGTCTCGCGCCCGGCCTCGCGCTCGGCCGCCAACGTCGCGAGCAGACCGCTCATGTCGCCGAAGTGCATGCGCGCGCCGCCTTTTCCGTCGAGATACAGGATGCGCGTCGCGACGCGATCCAAGAACCAGCGGTCGTGGCTGACGACGAGCACCGCGCCCGGATATGCGATGAGCGCCTCTTCGAGCGCTCGCAACGTCGCGAGATCGAGATCGTTGGTCGGTTCGTCGAGCGCGAGCACGTTGCCTCCCGCGCAGAAGAGCTTCGCGAGCAGCACTCGATTTCGCTCGCCGCCCGACAGGCGTCCGACGGGTACGTACTTCATCGCGCCCGGAAAGAGGAAGCGCTCGAGAAAGCCTTCGATCCGCATCGTGCTTCCCCCGATCACGACATGGTCGTTGCTGCCCGCGATCTCCTCGATCACGCTCTTCGACGGGTCGAGGTCGTCGCGCATCTGATCGATCGTCGCGATGCGCACGGTCTCGCCGATTGCCACGGAACCTGTGTCCGGCGCGAGCGCGCCGATGCACAGGCGCAGGAGCGTCGTCTTGCCGGCTCCATTCGGCCCGACGAGTCCGAGGCGCTCGCCGGGACCGAGCTCGAGGTCGAGCTTCGGCACGACGATTCGTCCGCCGTAGCTCTTCGAAACACCGGTGAGCGAGAGCACGCGCGAGCCGAGTCGCGGTCCGGGCGGGATCTCGAGCTCGAGCTCGCCGGACAACGCGATCGGCGCCGCCGCGACGAGCGCGTGAAAGCGATCGATGCGCGCCTTCTGCTTGGTCGAACGCGCCGGCGGCCCGCGGCGCATCCACACGGTCTCGCGGCGCAGCACGTTCTGACGCGCGCTCTCGTTGTTCTGCTCGGTTTCGAGGCGCTCCGCGCGCGCCAGAAGATAGTCGCCGTATCCGCCTTCGTACGCGTGCAGCTGGCCGCGGTCGAGCTCCACGATGCGATCGACGACGCGGTCCAGGAAGTAGCGATCGTGCGTGACGATGCACAGCGGCACACGCGTCTCGAGCAGGAGATCCTCGAGCCAATCGATGACGAACGCATCCAAGTGGTTCGTGGGTTCGTCGAGCAGCAGGAGCTCGGGGCGGCTGATCAAGAGGCGCGCGAGCGCGACGCGTCGCCGCTCTCCACCGGAGAGCGCGCCGCACAGCGCGTCGGCATCGGTGATCGCGAGGTGTTCGACGAGCGAGCTCACTTCGTGCTCGACATCGTGGCCGCCGAGACGGTCGAGCTCTTCCTCGAGTCGTGACTGTCGCGCGAGCAGACCGTCGACGCGCTCGACGCCTTGCTCGAGCGCTGTGTGCACGCGCTGCAGCTCGGCGAGCACGGATTCGCGCTCGACCAAGCCCGCGCGGATCGTGTCTCGGACGGTGCACGAAAGATCGAGCGCCGGCTCCTGCTCGAAGTAGCCGACGCGCAAGTTGCGCCGCAGCGTGCGCTCACCGCCGTCGATGCCCTCGCGACCCGCCAAGATCTTCATCAGGGTCGTCTTGCCGCAGCCGTTCGGCCCGACGAGACCGACGCGTTCGCCCTCGCCGATCGACAGCGAGACATCGGAGAGGATCACGCGTTCGTCGAACCGCTTGCGAACGTTGGACAGCGCGAGGAGTGTCATCGCGCGGGATGATACGGGAGGCAGCGCTCCTAGCGCGCGCGTGAGTTGGCTTCGCGGGGGCGCAATGAGTCTGCGTCGCGTGTGCCTCGACCGCTACGGCGTGCTCGAATCTACGGGGGCTTCCGGATCGTCTGTCGCGCGCTCCGATGGAGAGCAGGTTTTCGACAGTCATGTCGGCACGCCGAGCCGCGGAAGGATGACGAGCTGGAGCAGGAGCCAAGCGCCCAGGATTCCGCCCATCAACAAGATGTCACGCATCAGCCTTCCCTCGCGAGTTCGCACCACGCTCTCACTTGGTGGATACCGCCCGCCTATTCCAGGACGCATCGGCGACGATCGCCGGGACGACCGCGAGGACGCCGAAGAACGCCCTGCGGCGGAGCAAGCGGGGATCCTGTGGCGTCGCACACGGGGGCGTCGTGCACGGACTCCCACACGATGCGGCCCGCTCAGGCAGCGCTACTCGGGGTTGCCCGTGAGTACCCAAGCGGCCCAATCGCGCGTCGTGTACTTGGGCGCTCCGCACTCGTCCTGCGCCTCGCGCAACTTCGTCTTCGCTTCCCACAGCGCTCGGTGTTTGGGCCTCTGCTCCAGTTGCTGGTGCTGAATCCGGCGCATCCGACGGCGGTCGTGCCCTCCGCCTCGGCGTGAGTCGCGCGACTCATGTGGTCTCCCACAGCGCGCGCACTGGAACGGCATACAACCCATCGCCAAATCCCACGCTCGTCTCTCCGTCGTAGAGCACGGCGCCCGCGGCGAAGCGCGCACCTGCGGCGTCCTTCAACTTGCGCAGACTGCGAAAGTCCGCCGCGGTCACGGTAGCCGATGCCTTCACCTCGACCCCGGCCACCTGACGCGCACCCTGTTCGAGCACGAGGTCCACTTCGACGCTGTCCTTGTCACGGTAGTGGTGGAAACGGATTTCGTCCTCCCGCCAACTCGCCTGCCGGCGCAGCTCCTGGAAAACGAAGGTCTCGAGCAACTGGCCGAGCGTCGTGCGGTCCTGCATGAGCGCGGCGGCGTCGAGCCCGAGCAACGCACACGCCAGTCCCGTGTCGCCAACGTGCAGCTTCGGAGTCTTGATCAGGCGACTCAAACGATTGCTGTGCCAGGGCGGGAGCTCCTCGAGCAGAAAAACCCGCTCGAGGAGTGTCACGTAGTCCCGAATCGTCGGGCGGCTCAGCTGGAATGGACTCGCCAAATCGCTGATGTTGATCAGCCGCGCTGTCTGGCCGGCGGCGAGCGAGAGCAGTCGAGGCAGTGCATCGAGTGAACCGATGCGAGCCAGGTCACGGACATCGCGCTGCACGAGCGTCTCGATGTAGTCTCGATACCACGTGCCGCGTCGGCGCGGAGTGGAGCGGGAGAGTGCTGCCGGATAGCCACCAGCAGCGATGCGCTCGGCCAGCGCCTTGCCCAGACGCTCGCTCTTCTGGGTCTTGAACGTCCCAGCGAACAGGCGATCGAGAAAGCGCGGCCTCTGCTCGGCCAGCTCGCATTGCGCCAACGGATGCAGCCGCAAGATGCCCATGCGCCCGGTCAGCGAGTCGGCCAGGGTCGGGACAAGAAGCACGTTGGCCGAACCGGTGAGCAGGAAGCGGCCGGGAGTGCGTCGCCGGTCCACCGCAGACTTGAGCGCGGTGAAGATGCCCGGTGCTCGCTGCACTTCGTCGAGAATCACCCGCGGAGGGAGGTCGGCGACGAAGCCCGCAGGGTCGGCCGTCGCCGCCGCCAGAGTCACGTCGTCGTCGAAGCTGAAGTAGGCGTGACCCCGCTTGCGGCCGGCTACCTGCGCCAGCGTGGTCTTGCCACACTGGCGCGGGCCGTGGATCAGGACCACGGGGGTATCGCCGAGCGCCTCGACCACGCGGGGCTCGGCGAAACGAGGGTAGATGTGGCCCGCGGGCACGGCGGCCAAGCGTAAGGCCGTGGTCCGGCTGATTGCAAGGCTGGGGTCCGGCCAATTGAAACCCTAATTCCGCCCCGTGAAGCTAGCGCGGGTCGCCGACTCAATACCCACACAGCCCAATCGGGCATCGTGTACTTCGGCGCGCCGCGCTCGTCCTTGGCTTCGCGCAACTTCGTCTTCGCCTCGCAGAGCGTTTGGTGCTTGGGTTGCTTCTCCCACCATAGACGCCGGTCGAAGTCGAGCATCCGTTTCTCGCGCGCGGCATTCGGAGACTTGCATCATCGGCGGGAAAACAGCGACGCGAGCGAATCCCGCAACGAACTCGGCCAGCCGAGCCTCCAAAGGAAAGGCAAGCGTACTTCGCGACGCCGAGCCACACGCAGTCGAACGAGCGCGCGCCACATCACGCCGTGCGCGCCGCCCCCCACTCTCGCTCAACGCCAGCCGACGACGTCGAACGTCGAGTTCCCATCCCGCGGCAGGGCGTCGTACTGCAGCACGATCTCGACACGTCCGTCGCCATCGACGTCGGCTGCTTCCAGTGTGGAGAGTCGCCACGCGCTCGCGTCGCGCAGCGCGAACCGCACCGACGGCTCGCGTCCGCCGGTCAGGATCGAGATCTTCCGATCGCCGAAGTTCGCGATCCAGGCCAGGAGCCGCTCGAGATCCCACGTGGAATCCTGGTCTTCGAATAGAACGCGACGCAGCACGCTCTCGCGCGACTCGAGCAACTGCTGAGCGAGGTCGCCTTCCCCACGCCACACGTCGAGCCGGACTCCGTCTTCGGAAACGAGCGCGAGATCCACGGCGCCGTCGCCGTCGAAATCGCCGTCGCAGGGCTGGCGGAACTTCTTCCCGACGCCCTCGAAACGCCGCACGATCTCGTCCGGGTCCTTCAAGACCGAGAGGATCGACGGCACCTGGAAGGAGAGCGTGTTGCGCCACTTGGGCGTGGTCTCGAACGCGCGCTGGCCGTCGTTCTTGTAGCCGATGGCGTCGATGTCGACCGACCACTCCGCGATCAGACCGCGCAGGAGCGTGGCGATGCTGGGGACTTGAACCTTGATGAGCAGAAGGTCGGGCTGCGCATCCTCGTCGAGATCGACCACCAGCAGCGCCGTCACGTCGTCAGCCGCTTTCAGGATCGTCGTCGGCTCTGTGAACTGCGGGCCGTCCTTCGTGCCGTGGAAGACCCACACCTTGCGCCGGTGCGCGATGACGTAGTCGGGGATTCCGTCGGAGTCGAGGTCGCGGCTCTCGTACACCGCGTCGTCGCTGCCGGCGAGCGTGCGGCCGGGCACGAGTTCGGCCGCGGGCGTCGTGTCGCGGAAGATGCCAAGGTCGACGGAGACGTCCGGCACGGTCGGGATCGCGCCGCTCTCGCGCACGAGATGGAACGCGCGCTTCTCGCCGTCCTCGACGAGCAGATCGGGTCGGCCGTCGCCGTTCACGTCGGACATCGAAAGCCCGGGGATCGTGATCGAACTGGCGAGGTCGTCCGAGAGCAGCGCGGCGTCGGTGGATGCGCTGGACGTGACGCGTACTTTGACGCTGGCGGCCTTCGTGAAGGTCGGCTCCGCACCCGATTCACCCGCACCCGTCGCGATCGCCTGGATCCAGACGTCGAGCGTCTCCCGGTTTGGAACGACGAGATCGGCCCGACCATCGTCGTTCACGTCCTTGGACAAGGGCGCGAACAGCGGCGCGCCCGTGCGCAGCCGCAGCTTCGCCCGCGGTGCCAGCGCGCGCGGCTCGCCCGAGAACACGCCGCCTGGAGCTGCGCGTACACGCTCGACACCGCGCGGCGACGCGATCAAGAGATCGGGCGGACCCGACCCCGTGAGAGACTCGAGTGCGATCGCAGAGTGACGCGGATCGGCGAGCTGCCCGGATCCGCGCTGCGGCGCTTTCGAAGCGTCCTTCTCGAAGCGAATGGTCTCGATCGTTCCGCCGGCGAGCACCACGAAGAGCTCGCTGCCGAGCGAACCGTCGAGATCGACGAGGCGCCAATCGGCGAGCTCGGGGCCGACCGCCAGGCTCGCGCGCACGAACGGACCGCTTGCGGTGGCCGGCTCCTGCGCCGCCGCGGCGCTCGCAACGCTCGCCGCAACGAGGATCCGTGCGATCAGCGAAAACTGGCGCACCGGAGCGCCCCCTTCTCGAGCACGAAGAGGTCGAAACGCGCCTGGCTCGCGCGCTGCGGCAGCAGCACGCGTGAACTCTCCGTGAGCACCATCTCGAAAATCGGCTTGTCGATCAGCACCAGACCCTCACGCGCTTTCTTGACGAGGTGAACGCGCAGCCTGTCCTTGTCCGTGCGTTCGACGAATTCCGAGACACCGTCGCCCGTGAGGTCGCCGATGAATCGGGCCGTGAAGTCCAGGCCTCCCGCTTGGATCGAGAGCGTGTGGGTCAGATCGGGCCGTTTCGAAAACCCGCTCTTCGTGTTGCGGTAGACGTACAGCTCGGCGTCGATGCGCTCGCTGGCTGCGGTGCGAAGGGTGTCGATGAGGTTCGGCCGGATCGAGGCGGCGACCAAATCGGCCAGGCCGTCGCCGTCGACGTCCTCGATCGCGAGCGGTCGTGCGAAGCCGTCGAGAACGAGCAACTGAGTCGGCGCGCCGCCCGTGCCGAACAGCGGCTCCTCGCCGGCGCGAACGGCGCGCTGGAGGAACACGAGGATCTGCGTGCGCACGTCGTCGGAGCGCTTGTCGCCGGCCGAGATCACGCAGTCGAAGCGCTGG
This sequence comes from Planctomycetota bacterium, assembly GCA_031363505.1. Taxonomy (GTDB): domain Bacteria; phylum Planctomycetota; class UBA1135; order UBA1135; genus JANLUN01. The sequence continues at coordinate 8,964 of JANLUN010000261.1, forward strand.
TCCTCGTCGAGGTCCAGCGCGCGCGCGGAGTACGAGACGTCGAGCTGGCGTCGGCGGTCGACGGCGACCGGATTCTGCATGCGCACCGGCGCGCTACCGAAGCTGCCGCGCGGGTCCTGGACGAAGACACGCAGGTAGTCCCTGGTCAAGAAGGCGATGTCGATGTCGCCATCGCCGTCCCAATCGAGCAGCTGTCCCGCGGGCACGCTTTCGGAGAGATCGAGCCAGGGTCGCGCAGCGTCGCGGTTGGAATCGAACGAGAGGCCCCCGCTCGAGATGGAAAGCGACGGGCGGCGCCGGCTCGCGGACTGCTGACGGACTTGCGGCGTGCGGTCGACCTCGAAGTCCCTCGCTTCGCTCGGCTCGCCCGGCGCGAGGACAGCCAGCGGCCCGAAGCTGCGCACGCCGTCTGTGCCTTGCCTCTGGAAGGCGATGCTGTACTGCCACGGCCCTGGGATCGCGAGGTCCGCGAGACCGTCGCCGTCGAGATCCCGCACGGCCGCTTCGAAGTGGAACAGACTCCGGCGGTCGGGCCATTGCCACAGGAATTCGACGTCGCACAGCTTCACGAAGCGTTGCGCCTCCTCCGTCGCGCGCCAGCGCCACGCGAAGACCGATCCGGCGCTGAAGAGCAGGATTTCCCAGCCCGGATCGGCGTGCACGTCAGCCGCTGCGAACGCGACGACGTCGGGTGTCAGGTCGAGCGTGCCGTCCGGCGCCGCGCGGAACGCGGGACCGTCGCTGCGACGCAGATGCAGCGCGAGGCGCCGGACCCCACCCTGGTCCGGCGGGCTCGTCGAGCCGAGGACGAGATCGTCGACGCTGTCGCCGTCGGGGTCCTGCGCCAGCGCCTCCACGAGATCGAAGCCCTCGGGCATCGGAATCGACGAGATGCGCACCAGGCTTGCATCGTTGGCATCCGCGCGCACCGGCGTCGCGATCGCGAACGCCCCCATCGAGAGCGCGACGGTTACGGCCGTGATCGCCCGCGTCACGATTGCTCTTCCTCGAGACGGTCCGAATCCCCGCCCGAGAACGTGATGAACCACAGGACGCGCGTCTTCCAAGCGGCCTTCGTGCTCTCGTGTTGGTAGAGGCCGAACAGCACGGACGTCTCGCGATGACCGCGGTCGTTCGAGTAGCTGTACAGGAGCGGGATCGAGAATTCGTGCAGCTCGCTCTCGCGGCGGGAGACGTGCGCTTCGAAACGCAAGCGCTCCCCCGCGCGCAACACGTCGAGCGCGAGCGTCGCGTCCTCGTCGGTGGTGCGGATGGCTTCGAAGAGGACCTCCGGGTGCGCGCAGCTCTCGCCGCGCACGACGGTCACGAGGTCGCCGTACACGAGGCCGTCTTTTCGCCACGGGCTCCCGCGCGCGAGGCCGACGATCACGGCGCCGCCGCCCGGCCCGAGGTTCGCGGCGCGCGCTTCGACTTCGGTTGCGGTGCGCACGACGACGCCGACGCGGTCATCCTCGCGAAAGCGTTCGGTGGCTTCGCGTTCGGCGGAATGCACGCGCAGGGCGGTCACGAGGCTAGCCTTCACGTCGACACCTGCGCGGTCGAGCAGGACATCGATCGTGCGCCCGGGCGCTGTGTCGACCTCGAGCTTGCGCCACTCGCTGGGCCAGTGCAGGGCGATGATCCGGCCGTCGACGTTCGCCTCGAGCAGGAGATCTCCAACCTCGAGACCGGCCGCGTCGGCGGGCGAGTTCTCGACGATGCGCGCGACCAGCACGCCCTCGGGCTCCGCTTCCAACGCGTCGAGCGATTGGCGCGCGTCAGACGTCGTGACGCCCGTGAACGAGGCCGGATCGAGCGCGGCGCGCTGCGGCTCGTCCTTGGGCTCCTCGCGCAAGTCGAGCGGTTCTTCGAGGTCGAAGAGCGGCGGTGAATCCTTGGCCAGCGATTGCGATCCGAACGAGCAGGCGCTGCACATGAGCGCGAGTACCGCGGGCACGAGTTGCCGGAACACGCGCCGCATCACGGAATCGGTCTCCGCACGAGAACGATCGTCGCGCACACGAACGTCGCGAGCGCCCACGCGCTGGGCACGAGGAGAGCGCCGGCCTGGTGCTCGAACTGGGCGTTGCTGACTCCGTTCGCCACGTCGACGTAGAAGCGCACGAAGGACGTGTCGGAAAGCGGCGACGGCAAATAATCGGAAGGCAGTCCGCCCGTGAAGCGCAGGCCGCGTGCAAACGCGCGGGCCAGGTCGATCAGCACGCCCAGCGAGAGCGCGCAGCCGAGTGCCGCGGCACCCGTGCGGACGATGGAGCCGGAGAGAAAGCCCAGTCCGGTATACGCCGCGAGCGGAAGCACGGGCGAGAGGAGTGCGCGACGGAGCTCGGGCCAGATCTCGCTGGCGGGCGTGAGCGTGAAGCGCGCGCCGTTCGGGAGCGTCTCGGTGACGTCGCGGAATTCGAAGAGAGTGGCGCCGAGGAGCAGCGCCGTGCCCGCGAGGAGCACGTAACCGCCGAGCACGAACACAAGCAGGGCGAGCGTCTTGCCGAGCGCCACCTCGGTGCGCTCGATCGGACGGAGAAGGACGTTGCGCAGCGTGCCGCGGCTGAACTCCGCCGCGATGGACTGGCTCGCGAGCGCGAGCGCAAGGAACGCGAGCACGGGCAGTCCGGCCTGGAGCGCGAGGCCCACCGCCTCGAACGCCGTGACATCAGTGGTACTGAAGAGCGTCGCGCTCTCGACCGCGCTCTGATCGGAAGCGCCTTCGGCCGCGCGTCGCAGCATCGCAATCGCGCCGATCAGTGCCGGCGTTGTGAAGAGCGCGATCAGTCCCCACGAGCTCGCCCAGCGGCGCAGGTCGAAGGTCGTCATGCGCGCGATCGCGTGGTTCGGCGCGCGTGCCCCCGAGCTTGCACGGCCCGGCGCGGCGACGGGCGGTGGTTCTGCGCGCGTCTCCGGAGCCGCGCTCGCTGCGCTCGCGCTGTAGCTCAGGTAGATGGCCTCGAGCGTCGGCTTCTCT
>JANLUN010000277.1:0-3482 GCA_031363505.1 Planctomycetota bacterium
TTCGAGGAAGCGCTTGGGATGTTCGTCGCGCGAGGCGAATGGGCGAATGCGGCTTCAGCCAACACCAACCTTGCAGCCATCGTCGCCATTGCTGAACTTCCGGCCCGAGTATCACGCCGACTGGATGCAGAAGTCGTGGTATCGGCAGATTCCGCTGACGCCGCTCGGCCGGGAGGCGATCGGCGAGCTGCTGGCGGATCTGCTCGGCACCGATCCGAGCATCGCCGCGCTGACGACGCCGATCCACGCTCGCACGGGCGGGAACCCGTTCTTCACCGAGGAGATCGCGCAGACGCTGATCGAGTCCGGACATCTCGACGGCGCGCGCGACAACTATCGCCTGGTGACGCCGATCGAGCGGCTGGTCGTGCCGGCGACGGTGCAGGCCGTGCTCGCTGCGCGCATCGACCGTCTGCCCGAGCGCGAGAAGCGTTTGTTGCAAGTTGCATCGGTGATCGGCAAGGACTTCTCCGAGCCGCTGCTCGCGGCGGTGGCGGGGCTGCCCGCCGACGAGCTGAAGGCTTCGCTCGCGGCGCTGCGCCGCGCGGAGTTCGTTCACGAGCAGGCGATCTATCCCGTCGCCGAGTACTCGTTCAAGCATCCGCTGACGCAGGAAGTCGCGCTCGGCAGCCAGCTGAAGGAACGGCGCCGCACGGTGCACGCTGCGGTTGCGCGTGCGATCGAGCAGCAGCACGCCGAGCATCTCGACGTGCGCGCGCCGCTGCTCGCGCATCACTGGGAGGAAGCCGGCGAGGCGCTCGAAGCCGCGCGCTGGCACCGCCGCGCGGCGGAGTGGGTGGGCACCACGGACTTTGCCGCTGCGACGCACCACTGGGAGCGAGTCCGCGCGCTGATGCGCGAGCTGCCGGGCGACCGCGAAGCCGCCGCGCTCGGCATCGCCGCCTGCAGGCAACTCTTGAACATGGGTTGGCGTGTCGGCACGCCGCTCGACGAGGCGCGCGCGCTGCTCGAGGAGGGGCAAGCCCTCGCGAGCTCGATCGGGGATCGTCGCGCCCACCTGAAGCTGTCGATGGTGTTCGCCCGCGCGCTCTGCAGCGTTGGCGACGTGGAGGGATATCTCGACTTGTCGATCGAGAACCAGCGGGCGGCGCTCGAGATCGACGACGTCGCACTGCAAGCCAATGCGTGGGGCTACCTCATCGATGCGCTGATCTTTGCGGCGCGCTTCCCCGAGGCTCTCCGGATGGCGGACGAGGGACTGGCACGCTTTTCCCGGGACATTCCCAGAGCGGAATGGCTCGTCGGCGTCGAGCCCCATTCCTGGTTCTCCCTCTGGCGCGCCCACTCCCTGGTCTGCACCGGTCGCGTGCCCGAGGGGCTCGTGGAGTACGAGCGTTCCCGCCGCCTCTCCGAAGAGAACGGCACGCCGGAGATGCTCGGCTACATCGCGTCCCACGCTGCCGAGGCGCACCAGCGTTGCCACGATGCGGACCGCTCACTCGCGAACGCGCGCCAGCTCGAGGAGATCAGCCGCAGGCTGGGCGAGCCGCCGCTAATGGTCGGCCATACGCAGCTCGCCTTCGGCCACGCACACCTCGCGGCAGGGCGGGCCGCCGATGCCGTCGATTCGGCGCGGGCTGCTCTCGACTCGTTCGGACGCGTCGAGAAGTTCCATGCGGGCAATCCCGCCGCGCTGCTGGCCGAGGCCCTGCTCGAGAGCGGCGATCCCTCGGCCGCGTACGTCGCAGCGGACGAGGCGATCGCCCTCTGCCGGCGCTCGCTGCGCCGGGTCTACGAAGCCACCGCCCACGGCGTGAAAGCGCGCGCGCTGCTCCGCCGCGACGGCGCAGCGGCCCGCGACGCGGCCGTTGCCGCGCTCGCCGAAGCGGCCGCGCTGATCGAGCAGATGGGCGCGAAGTCGCTCGCCCCCGCGCTGTGCGAGTGGCGCGCGGAACTGGCCGCCGTGCTCGGCGATGACGCGGAGCGGGTGCGGTTGCTGCAGCAAGCCCGGAACTCGTTCGACGAGATCGGCGCACCGCTGCAGGCGCAACGCATCGCGCGCGAACTCGCGTCGTGAGCTGTCCTAGCTGCGGACATGACGTCCCCGCCGGCTCGGCCTTCTGCAACGGCTGCGGCGGCACGCTCGGCGCGGCGCCAGCGAGCGCAGCGCCCGAACGCTCGCCGCGCGCATACACGCCGAAGCACCTCGCCGAGAAGATCCTGCAATCCAAGTCCGCGCTGGAGGGCGAGCGCAAGCAGGCCAGTGCCGCGCTACGTTGGCGCCGATAGGAGCCTGCAATGCGATCCCTCGATGAATCGATCGAGCGCGCGGTGGCGATTCTCTCCGGAGAGCCGCGCGTGCGAGTCGTGTACCTCTTCGGCTCCGCTGCGCGCCCCGGCTCCATCCCGCCGCGCGACCTCGATCTCGCCGTCTGCGCCCGCCCGCCGCTATCGCTTCCCGAGCTGCTCCAGCTCCAGGGCCGCGCGCAAGAGGCGATCCACTTGCCGCTGGACCTGGTGAGCCTCGACGACGCTCCGATCGTCCTCGCACACGAGATCATCGAGGGTGGGCGCTGCCTCTACACCCGATCGCCCGACGACGAAACGGAGTTGGTGACGCGCACGCGGATGCGCTGGTGGGACTGGCTGCCCGTGCGCGAGCGCCAGTGGCAGGCGAGCGGCGAGCGTCTGGAGGATCGCGTTGGTTCTTCGGCCTGAGTCCGTACGCGAGCGCCTGCTGCGGCTCGAGGAAGTTCTCTCGCGCCTCGAAGAGCTCCGGCGCGAAGGCGTTGATCCGCGCGGCGACTTCCGGCAGGCGTGGCTCGCTGAACGCGGCCTACAGCTGGCTGCCGAGATCGCGCTCGACATCGGGAACCACATCCTGAGCGCTCACTTCGGCGTCTCGGCTCGGGACTACGAAGACGTGCTGACCCAGCTCGCCGCTTGCGGTGTGATCGACGCGGAGCTGCGCGAGCGCTTCCGCGGCCTCGGTGGCTTCCGCAATCTTCTCGTGCACGGCTACCTGAAGCTCGATGCGGACCGCGTCGCGCAAGTGATGGCCGATGCGCCCGAGCGCTTCTCGGCACTGGCACGCGCGATCCGCGCGTGGCTCGCACACCCGCGCTAGCGCATTGTTTCGCACCACGGCCGGGACGGCCGCGCGCTAGCCAGACAGGAGCTCCCCCGTTGAACTGCGCCGCATGCGGCCACGCCAACCCCGAGCGGGCGAAGTTCTGCCCCGAGTGCGGGGCGCCCGTCGGCGTGCGGTGCGCGAGCTGCGGCAGCGAGCTTCCGCCGGCCGCAAAGTTCTGCGCGGAGTGCGGCAAGCGGGCCGCCGGCGCGGAGTCCGCACCGGCGAGCGCGGCTCCGCCCACTCGCTCCCCCCGCGACTACACCCCGCGCCACCTCGCCGACAAGATCCTGCAATCGAAGTCCGCGCTCGAAGGTGAGCGCAAGCAGGTCACGGTCTTGTTCGCCGACGTGAAGGGCTCGATGGAACTTGCCGAGCAGCTCGACCCCGA
>JANLUN010000292.1:0-7501 GCA_031363505.1 Planctomycetota bacterium
CTTCGTCGAGCACGAGGCGCACGAGCCCTCGATCGGCGAGCTTCTGCGCGAAAAGCACCTGGTGATCGTCGACGTGCTCGTCGAACTTCTTCTGACGCGGCATGACGATCGGCCGTTTGCCCTGCTGTAGACACAGGAGCGTCGATCCCGCGCCGGCGTGCGAGATCACGACCTCCGACTCCTGGATGCGCTTCACCATCTCGCGGAACTGCACGAAGCGCACCCATTCGCACGACGAAGGCTCGTACTTCGACGCGCCGATCTGTAAAAAAAACTCCTCCGCCAGCTCGGTCTTCCGCGCGATCGCATCGATCTCTTCGATCATGCGGTGGAAAGAGAACTTCTCGGTGCCTGTGATGACGGTGATCAAAGGATCCGTCCTTGGAACTGGGCGCGCGGGTACTTCCGAGACAGCTCCTCCCATTGCACGAGGAACGTGTGCACAAACGGGTACACCAGGTAGCCCGACAGAGAGAGCTCCGAGATGCGCGTGATCGATTCGAGGTACACGGTGCGAATCCCGAGCAGCCGGCCGAGGAGCAGGAAGGGAACGGCGACTCCCGCGCCCGTCGACACGATTACGTCCGGTCGTTCGGTGCGCAGGATCTTCCACGCCAGCCACAGGTTCTTGATCAGGTTCGTCACGTTGCGATTCGTCGGATGATGCGCCCAGTGCACGCGCTCGTCCGCAAGGAGCGACTGCGCGTCGGGCGTCGGAAATGAAACCCAGAAGCGCTCGCGTTCCTGCCACACGCCGCGAATGCAGCACAGCTCGAACAGGTGACCGCCTGAAGATGCGATCAATGCCATTTTGATCGGCGCCGGCTCCGCGCCAGGCGACGTGTGTTCGTCGGAGAGCATGCGGGCGTCCGCCTTTTTTTCGGCGTTCGCAGGCTTCTTTCCGAAGTACTGTTCCCACGGATCGACGCGTCGCGTGCGCAATTTTCGCGCGGTGCGAAATCCGTTCTACCCCGCTCTGCAACTCTTCGAGTGCACGTCGACGCACGGCGAAAAATCGAGATACGGTTATTCCATCGGCGGTGATCTCCGGCTCCTGGGCCAGCTCGCTGATCCGATCCGCAACAATCTGGGGAAGGCAGTTCGACACATGATTCCGACTCAATCGACGTTCGCTGGGATGCTTCGTCGCGGCGTGCTCGCCGCAACGGTGCTCACGCTGGTCATGAGCACCGATGCGTCCGCCGGCTGGAAGAAGGCACCGAAGAAGCACAAGCCGCAGAACAAGCCGGTGCCGCAGCAGCAGCTCGGCGCGCCTGAGATCGACCCGAGCCTGCTCGCCGGTGGAGCCCTGCTCATCGTCGGCGGCACGCTGGTGCTCCTCGGCCGGAAACGCGCGCCGCAGTCATAAAGCGCGGTCCGCCTGCCGATACGTGCGACGGAATGCGCACGGAGTGACGGAAGTCCGCTCCACGCCCGCCGCACCGCCGTGTCCATCGCAGCCGCACCGATTCGATCGCACGCCCCTGCCAAGAGCTTCGGGCTGCAGATCTTCGCGACGTGTCTCGCCGCCCTGCTGCTCACCGAGCTGTGGGTGCTGCGTGAGCGTTTCACAACCGACGCACTCGACCTCCGGCAAGGGCCGTGGGCCGCGATCGTCCGTTCGACGCGCTACGCCACGCCGTTCGTGCTGTCGTGCTTGGCCGCGACCTTCGCGCTCGGCGGCCGGCGACTGCGTGAGGAGCTGACCGGGCTCGCGACCCACGCGGCGCTTCCGCGCCGTTTGTGGCCGTTCGTCCTCGCGAACCTCGCAGCCGGTACCGCGTTCGGCGTCGTCAGCCGAGCGTTGCTCGAGGGCCGTGAACCCGGGCCCGCGCTCGAGATCGCGCTCACGATCGCCTGGTGGTGCGCCGGCGCGTCCATTCCGCTCTCGCTCGTGAGCAGCGTCCTTCCGATCAGGGATCTCGCGCGCACTGCGTGGCGAGTGCGATTCACCGTGTGCGCGGGCATCGCGGTCGGCAGCTTGGGTTTCCTCGGGTACCGGCTGACGGAATCGGCGTGGCCGTTCTGGCAACCGCTTGCGCACGGAACACTCCTCCTCGCGCACGAGCTGCTCTCGGTGTTCTTCGACGACTGCCTGCTCGACCAGGACGCGCTGGTCCTGGGCCTCCGCGGTTTCGAAGTCGTCGTCACGAAGTACTGCTGCGGGTACGAGGGCGTCGGCCTCTTCCTCATCTTCTTCTCGGCGTTCCTCGCGATCGCGCGCGACCGGCTGCGCTTCCCGCGCGCGCTGGTGTTGCTCCCGATCGGATGCTCCGTGATCTGGCTCTTGAACGGCGTGCGCGTCGCGGCGCTCGTCGCGATCGGTGCGCTCGTCTCGCCCGAGATGGCGATCGACGGTTTCCACGTGTACGCGGGCTGGCCGCTCGTCTCGGCCGTCGCGCTAGGTTGCGTGGCGGTTGGAACGCGAACGCCCTACTTCGCGCGCCGAGTCGCGGAGACACCGGATGTCGACGCCGACAATCCGACCGCGGCGTATCTCCTTCCGCTGCTCGCGCTCATCGCGACGGCGCTCGTGAGCGGCGCGTTCGCGGAGGACCCCGCCGAGATGTACCCGCTGCGCATCTTGGCGGCGCTGGGAGTGCTCGCGACGATCTCGCGCCGTGTCGCGCGCATGGAATTCCAGATCGCGCCGAGCGCGCTCGTCTGCGGCACGCTCGCTTGGGTGTTCTGGATCGGACTCGACGCGCCGACTTCCGCTCCCTGGAGTGAGCTGGAGTCCTCCTCGTCCGCCGTACGGATCGCGTCGCAGTGGGTCTTCGGCTCGCTGGGCTCGTTCGTCGTCGTCCCGATCGTCGAGGAGCTCGCGTTCCGCGGCTATCTCTACCGCCGGCTGACCTCGGCGAACTTCGAGCGCGTCGACCCGCGGGTGTTCGCGTTCGTGCCGTGCCTCGTCTCGTCGCTCGCCTTCGGGGTGATGCACGCCGACTGGCTCGCCGCCACAGTCGCGGGGATGGTCTACGCCGCGGCGTACATGCGGCGCGGTCGGATCGTCGACGCGGTCGTGGCACACGGCGCCACGAATCTATTGCTCGCGGTGCAGCACGCGATCTTCGCGGCGTGACGCGCGGAAGACTTTTCCGCTCGTGCGCCGAATGCCCTCGATTCGAAAGTTATTGCAGTTCGTGGTTTCCACTGAGGCGGCTGTGCACGCACTCGCCAGTCAATCGAGAAGAGCCAGGCAATCGAGAAGAGGAGTGAGATGAAGACCGACTCAGCCCTTGGACGCGCTCTAGCCAGTGTGCGCGCGATCCGCGCCGACTTCCGCTTCGCAGGCCTGCTCGTCCAACGCGCCCTCGGGTTCCGTCCGCTCGATTGCCGACGAGTCGTCCACGTCGAGATCGTTCGGCGCCGGACTCGATGTGAGTCACGCACAGAGGAGTGAACCCAGAGTGAAGAGCACCAAGCTCAAGAAGACCGTGTCGAAAGTCAGCGCGCCCGAGCGTGGCCCGCTGCCCGACTTGCTCGCGTCTTCGGAGTTCGAACGGATGGTCCAACGCGAGCGCGAGCTCGCGGACCGTCACCACCACGGATTCGCGGTCGTCGTGTTCGTCGAGCACGGCCAGAAGGCGACGGCGCGCGAGACACTCGCCACGCTCCTGCTCGAGCGCATCCGCTTCTGCGATTTCGTCGGCCGGTTGGACGGCGAACGGCTGGCCGCGCTCCTGCCGTGCACGTCGGGCGCGCAGGCCTGGGTGCTCGCGGACGACATCCTGAAGAAGCTCGCGCGAGCCGGACTGAGCTTCGATTGCAAGGTGCTGAGCTATCCGTCGTCGCAGGAAGCGGTCGACGTGCCGCGTGCGCGTGACAAGGACGACTTCGACGACACGCCGCCGCAGGATTCGAACGATTCGCGCCCGGGCCGCACCGAGAAGCGCGAAACCGCGCCGCCCTCGGAGACCACCGCGCTCTCGATGTCGCACATCCGCGACGCCGCCGGCGTTCGGCCGGTCGCGAGCATGGACGAGGAGCTCGTCATCCCGCTTTCGAAGCGCAAGCGACTGCTCGACATCGTCGTCGCGGGCGGGATGCTCTTCACGCTGGCGCCGCTCTTCGCCGTCGTCGCGCTGCTCATCAAGCTCACGTCGCCCGGCCCCGTCGTCTTCAAGCAGATGCGCGCCGGCAGGGGCGGACGACCGTTCGCGTTCTACAAGTTCCGCTCGATGTACATCGATGCCGAGGCGCGCAAGGCGGCGCTTCAAGGTCAGAACGAATGCGCCGGTCCGATCTTCAAGATGAAGAACGACCCACGCATCACGCCGGTCGGCCGGACGCTTCGGAAGTGGAGCATCGACGAACTGCCGCAGCTCTGGAACGTGCTCAATGGCGACATGACGCTGGTCGGTCCGCGTCCGCCGACGCTCGACGAGGTCGCGTCGTACGAACCGTGGCAGCGCCGCCGCCTGTCGCTCACGGGCGGACTGACGTGCATCTGGCAGGTCAGCGGCCGCAGTCAAATAGGATTCGAGGACTGGATGCGCATGGATTCGCGCTACGCCCGGCACCGCAGCTTGCGGATGGACCTCAAGATCCTGTGCCAAACCGCCGGCGCCGTCCTGGCCCGCCGCGGCGCGTACTGACGGAACTACGTTCCGCGCAGCGTTCCGGCCGATGAAGGGGATTCTCGCGCGCACCTGCGCGCGGCCCCGAGCATCGCATGGAATCCGTGCACATCGCCTGGATCGTCGTCGGCTCGTGCCTGGCGCTGCTCACGCTGCCGGGAACGATCGAGCTCGCGATGCTCACAATCGCGGGGATCTTTCCTTCGCGACGGCGCGCGCGAAGCGGCAGCGGAATCACGAGGCCGCTCCCGACGGCGATCGTCGTTCCCGCGCACGACGAGGAAGCGGGCATCGCGCAATGCGTCGCGAGCCTTCTCGCGTGCGAGTCGGGCGCTGAGGCGTTCACGGTGCTCGTCGTCGCCGACAACTGCAGCGACAAGACCGCGGATGCGGCGCGAGCAGCCGGCGCCGAGGTGATCGTGCGCTGTGACGCGGAACGGCGCGGCAAGGGCTACGCTCTCGAGCTCGCATTCGACCACCTGTGCGCGCGCGGGTTCGAGATCCTGGCGGTCGTCGACGCCGATACGAGCGTCGCGCCGAACTTCGTGCGCGAGATCCGCTCCGCCGTCGCGGCCGGCGCGGACGCCGTGCAGGTGCGCTACGTCGTCGCGAACGCGCACTCGTCGATCCGAACGCGGCTCGCGCACATCGCGTGGCTCGCGTTCAACGTGCTGCGACTGCGCGGCCGCGCGGCGTGCGGCTTCTCGGTCGGCATCCTCGGCAACGGCTTCGCGCTGACGCGCGCGACGATCGAGTCGGTCCCCTACCGAGCACGCTCGCTCGTCGAGGACCTCGAGTATCACCTGATGCTCGTGCGCGCCGGACGGCGCGTCGACTTCGTCGAAACGAGCGAGGTCTCCGCCGCCGCGCCCACGAACGCGCGGGCGATGAGCTCGCAGCGCGCACGCTGGGAGGGCGGACGCATGCGCGTCGCGCGCGAGACGATTCCGGTGCTGCTCGGCGAGGTCCTCGCCGGGCGCTGGCGTCTCCTCGAGCCGCTGCTCGAGCTCGCGCTCCTGCCGCTGTCGATGCACGTGGGACTCTTGGGACTGTCGCTCGCGGTTCCTTGGCCGCTTGGACGCGCGTACGCAGCGTTCGGATTGGGCGTCGTCCTGCTGCACGTCCTCACAGCACTCGTCGTCGGCAAGGCGAGCGCGCGCGACTGGCTCGCGCTCCTGGCGGCGCCCGGATACGTCGCCTGGAAGCTCGCGCTCGTTCCCGCAATCGCGCGCGCAAGCGGCAAGTCCGCGCACTGGGTGCGCACGGAACGCGAGACCGAGCCGGCTCCGAGTGCGCCGAGCGCGCCGAGCACCACCGCAGCCGCAGACCAAAGCTGGCGCTCCGCTGGATGAAAGTCGACCGATGAACCAGACCCTTCTTCGCGCGCCTCGCCAGAGCGATGTCTCGGATCTTTCGACAGCGAAGCCGCTGCGCGTCGCCTACCTCGTCAACCAATACCCGAAGATCAGCCACAGCTGGATCTGGCGCGAGATCCAGGCGATTGAGGAGCTCGGCATCGAAGTCGATCGCTATTCGATCCGCGCCGTCGACGAGCCGCTCGTCAACGAGCAGGACGCACGCGAGCGCGCGATGACGCGGGTCATCCTGGCGCGCGGGATCTTCGGGTTGATGCTGGGCGCGCTGTGGGCGGCCGCGACGAGGCCCGTCCGATTCGTGCGAGCGTTCTGGCACGCGATCGCGATGGGCCGCTGCAGCAGCCGCGGCCTCCTCTACCACTTCGTGTACTTCGCAGAAGCGTGCGTGTTCCTGCGCTGGACGCAAGCGCGCGAAGTGCAGCACGTGCACGCGCACTTCGGAACGAATTCGGCCACCGTCGCGGCGTTGTGGCACGTCTTATCAGGTCGCCCATTCAGCTTCACGGTCCACGGCCCCGAGCTCGCGATGCTGTCGCCGTTCGGCGAACTGCAACACAAGATCGAGCTCTCACGCTTCTTGGTCGCGATCAGTCACAACGGACGCAGCCAGCTCTACCGCGACGCAGCGCCTCACAATTGGGCCAAGATGCAGCTCGTGCACTGCGGCGTCGACGAGATGTTCCTCGAAGAGCCGCCCGCTTCGTTCCCGTCGCAGCGTCGATTGGTCTGCGTCGCACGCCTCAGCCCGGAGAAGGGCCACCTGCTCCTCATCGAAGCCGCGTACGTGCTCGCGGAAGAAGGCCACGACTTCGAGATCGCGCTGGTCGGCGACGGCGAGTTCCGATCGCAAGTCGAAGCACACACCCGCCGCTTCGGACTCGAGAAGCGCATTACGATCCTCGGTTGGCTCGGTAGCCGCGCGGTGCGCGACGAGATCCTCCGGTCGCAAGCGATGGTGCTGCCAAGTTTCGACGAAGGCTTGCCCGTGGTGTTCATGGAGTCGCTCGCGCTCGGCCGCCCCGTGATCAGCACGTACATCGCGGGCATTCCCGAGCTGATCCAGACCGAAGTGAACGGCTGGCTCGTACCCGCCGGCTCACTCGATGCACTCGTCGACGCGCTGAGAGCCGCGATCACGACGCCCGCAGCAAATCTGCAACGGATGGGACAACACGGCCGCGAGCGAGTGCTCGAGCAACACGACTCGCGCAAGGAAGCCGCGAAGCTAGCGACACTGTTCCGCCAGTCCGCCTAAGTCGCCCGACAAGTACTAGGTAACCGTCCGCACTGCGCATTGCCCGTCCGCGGGCGATGCGCAGTGCGGACGTTCGTGGCGTCCTCGCCACGAAATCAGCTGCCGTGCGCGTCGCGGCCTTCCCCGGCTGCTCAGCGCCCCGTTGCCCTCCGCCTCGCGGCTCTCACGGGCAATTGCTACGCAACGGCGAGTTGCTCGTCACTGGCGTTGCGATCCGCGCAGGAAAAAGCGACGAACAAGGGACGCTTCCACGGCGGCCGAGGAGCGGCCGCCGGCGTCATCACTCGAGA
>JANLUN010000315.1:0-4672 GCA_031363505.1 Planctomycetota bacterium
GAGTGCGAGCCCGAGAAAGTGGCTGCCCGAGTCACCGAGGTACGCGCGCGGAGTCAAGCTGCGCGACACGGGATCGCGCGCTCCGATCCACAAGTTGAACGGCAGGAACCCCGCCACGGCCGCCGCGCCAAAGGCAGCCCCGGACACGAGGCCGCACATCGCGAGCGCAGCCGCCGCTCCGTCGGCGTTGTCGAAGGTGTTCAGCGCATTCTGTGCGACGACCGCCGCGAGGACGATGAACGCCGCGTGCCACCCGCCGTCCGTCCACGCCGGCACGGCGAAGAGCACACCGGCGACGAGCTGACCGCTGAGCTTCTGCGCCGGGCTCAGTCCTCTCGGCGCGAGATCGTCCGCCAGTCCGATGGCGAATGCCGCCGCCAGCGCAGCCGCGGTCCAACCGTTCGCGAGCCACTCGAACCCCGCCGGATCGAGGATGTACGCGGCGCACACCGCGAGCGCGATCGCCGGCCCGCCGACCGGCGGAACAGGAACCGCTTGGAGCTTTCGATCCGGCGCATCCGCGCCCGCGTCGACCCAACCCAAACGCGTCCCGAGGTGAGCGAGTGCGAATGTCGCGCAGGCCGCGGTCGCGAACGACACGCCGAATACACCGGCGACGCTCATGCATCCGCGCGGTAGAGGCCGTGCCGTTCGATGTACTGCTGCACCGCGGGGTCGAGCTCGCCGCCGAAGCTCGCGCCGCGCGCCAGCTCGCCGCGCAATCGCGTCGCGGACACGCGGACAGGCGGAAGCACGACGCGCCCACGTCGCACCTTGTCGGCGCGCTCTGGTCCAAGATGCTGCGCCATCGAGGCGAGCGCGCTCTCTTCGCCCTGTGAACCGCACGATTCGTCCTCGCGATGGATCACGACGGGCTGAACTCGATCGATCAGCGCGGCGGCGTCGCGCCACGTCGCGAGCCCGGCCAGGTTGTCGGTGCCGAGGATCAAGTAGATCTCGCAGTCTTCAGGCTCTCCGATCGCGGCCGGCAGCGCGCGGACCGTGTCGATCGTGTACGAGCGTCCTCCGCGGTCGAGTTCGAGCGAGCTCGCCTCGAAGGCCGGCTCACCCGCGGTCGCCAGCTCGAGCATCGCCAGTCGATGGCGGCCGTCCGCGAGCCGCGTCCCGAGCTTGTGCGGCGGCTCGGCCGCGGGCACGAAGACGACGCGATCGAGCCCGTGCGCTCGAAGTGCCGCGCGCGCGGCGTGGAGGTGCCCGGCGTGCACGGGATCGAACGAGCCTCCGAAGAGACCGATGCGGCGAGCTCGGAGAGGTCGCTCGATCCGCCCGGCGGTGCTCATCTGGGCCACTCGAGGCCCGCGAGAGGGTTACTCGGACCGCCAACCGGGTACTGACGGGCCGCACAGGCCGCCCGCCTCTGGACTTCTGAGCGCCCGGCGGAGAAACTCGCCGCCCTTCTGCCGGCACCCACCCCCCTACCCGGCTGGACAGTGACATCCATGAAGCTTCTCCCTTTCAGCAGCGGACTCGGCGCCCTCGGTCTCAGCCTCATCGTCGGCTGCGCCTCCCACACGTCGGACATGAATCGGCACTGGAGCGAGCGGTCGATCGGACCGCGCGTGAGCCGCGCCTTCCTCACGTACGACTGGGAGAAGGACGGCAGCTACCGCGACTTCGCATGGCAGAAGAAGCAGGACATCAACCTGACGGTGCGTCGCCACTTCTTCAATAACAACCCGGAGAACCCCTTCCAGCCGGGTGACGAGTCGTTCTACGCGCCGCGCCCGCCGAACAGCCTCCTGCCGCGCCCGTGGAACTACATCCACCTCGAAGGTCTCGCGACCGGCGCGATCCTGTACGCCGCAGGCGGAATGTTCGTCCCGATCCCGATCGACTCGGTGATCGGCACGCTCGAGGAAGGTGGCGACGACGAGTTCATGCAGGGCGTCGGCGAGACGTTCCGGCCCGTCGGTGTCGTGACCGCGAGCTTCATGCACGACGCGCTCGCGCTCCCCGAGACGCAAGGCGACGCCTGGCGCCACTAGGCCCAGTCGAACGCTTCGGCGACGCTGCGCGCCAGCGCTTCGACCGCGGGCGCTTCGTGACGATCTCCCCCTTCGCAAGCGAGCGCGGGAAACCATCTCGCGCTCGTGAACTTTCGGTACCAGGTGCGCTGACGCCGCGCGAACTGACGCGTGCGCAACGTGATGGCGCGCGCGCAGGCATCGAGGTCCGTGCGTCCGTCGGCGAGATCGAGCACCTCGCGGTATCCAAGCGCTTGGATCGCTGAGCGCCCGAAACCACCGTGCGCCCGAATCGCGGCGGCCTCGTCCGGCCAGCCGGCGAGGATCATGCGGCGCGTGCGGCGCTCGATGCGGCGATCGAGGCTCGGAACGTCGACCTCGAGCCCCGCGATCTTCGCCGCGGGGACTTCGCTCCGCGCCCACTGCTGTTGCCAGGCGCTGATCGAGCGGCCCGTCTGCTCGAACACTTCGAGCGCGCGCACGAGCCGTTTCGTGTCGTTGACGTGGATGCGCGCCGCTGCCGCCGGATCGACGAGCGACAGCTCGCGATGCAGGGTCTCGTTGCCGGTTTCACGCGCACGCGCTTCGATCGCGGCGCGCAGCGCACGGTCGACCGGCGGACCGTCGAAGATGCCGGCGACGAGCGACTTGAGGTACAGCGCCGTGCCGCCGACGACGAGAGCGCGCTTCCCGCGCCGCGCGATGTCCTCGAAGACGGGCTCCACGTCGGCGAGGTAGCGCCGGACGTCGTAGATCTCGCTGGGCAGGATTAGGTCGAGCATGTGGTGGGCGATGCGCGCGCGCTCGTCGGCGCTCGCCTTGGCGGTGCCGATGTCCATCCCGCGGTACACCTGCATCGAGTCGAGCGACACGATCTCGGCGCCGGTGATTTCGGCCAGCGCGAGCGCGACTTGACTCTTCCCAGCGGCGGTCGGTCCGACGAGACAGGCGAAGCGGTTGTGCACGACGTGTGTGTAGCGGCTAGCTCGCGCCGCGCCGGGTCCGTAGGGTAGCCGCGGTCACGCGCATGCTCATCTCCCTCGTTGCGGCGATCCTGCCTTTCGTGTCTCTCGCGCTCCAGGACGGCACGCCACCCGTTCCGCCGCTGCCTGAGGCGCGCACGAAGTCCGAGGCGCTCGATTCCGAAGGCAAGCCGCTCGTCCCCGGCGTGCTCCCGGCGAACACGCCGGCCGACGCCGCACAGCGCTGGGATCGAACTTGCAGCGCGCACCTCGCACCCGGCAGCGAGCGCCGTCCCGTCGGCGCGTTCGACGTCGCGCTCGACGTGCGTTACAAGGCGAGCGACACGCAGACCAACGACTTCCAAGCGCGCTACCGCTTTCTGGCTCCGAACTTCTTGCGCGCGACGACGGAAAATCGGCGCGAGCAGATCCGCGGACCTGACGGAGATTGGCTGCTCGATCCGGCGACGAACGAGAAGATCCGCCTCGACATCGGCCGCACGAACGAGGAAGACCGCCGCCAACTGGATGAGAGCGTTGCGATCGCGAAGAACTTCGTCGCGCTGTTCGATCCGCGTTCGCTGCGCATCGCGTCGATCGCGACGAGAGCGTCCGCGCCTCAGTCCTTGCCCGCGAGCACGAAGGCGCGCGTCGAAAAGTGCGCTTGGCTCGACGTCGTCAGCCCCGACTTCCACCTGCACCGCACGAAGACTGCTTCCAAGAGCACGGCCGGCGGCCTCGCGCGCGTCGCGCTCGGCATCGACCCGGAAACGAGCCGCGTCGTGTTCGCGCTGATCTACGACGGCGCCAGCAAGGTCGAGATCACGAACACGACGCTCTTCATCGAGCTCGAGCACTTTAAGGAGCTCGACGGCTTCGTCGTGCCGCACCACATCCGCGTGTTCGAGACCGAGCCGACGCGCGGACCTACGGCATTCCGCGCCGAGCCGAGCACGGACATCTACGTCGTCGCGGGCAAGGCCAATCTGCGCGCGACGCTGACGCCGGCAGACTTCAAGCCCTGAACGGTCAGCGGCCCGGCGGGCAGCGCCCGCCTCGCGGTCAGCGTCTTTGGAAGGCCCTCTCCAAGTCCGCCAGCGTGAATCGCACGCGCGTTGGACGCCCGTGGACGCACGTCTGATCCGACTCGAGCTGCGCACCGCGCTCGAACAGCGAGCGGATTTCCTCCGTCGACAGCGCGTCGCCCGCCATCACGGACGAGCGGCACGCGGCGCTCTGCAGGACGGATTCGAGCAAGATCTCCGCCGACGGCGTACGCGCGTCCTCGAGGAGCGCGATGAGGTCGTCCACGAGCGCGCGCACGTTCGGGCGTGAAAGGCGCGCGGGCAAGCCGTGCACGGCGAGTGTCGTCTCGCTGAACTCCGCCACCTCGACACCGACGCGCTTCAAGAGCTCCGCTTGTCCCGCGACGAGCGCGACCTCGGCGCGGCTGAGCTCGACGAGCTCCGGCACGAGATAGCGCTGCACCTCCACGCAGCCGGCGCGCAGGTCGGCGACGAGGCCTTCGTACGTGATGCGTTCGTGCAGAGCGTGCTGGTCCACCACCTCGAACCCGTCGAGGAGCGGACGCACGAGGTACGTGCGTGCTACCTGCAAGAACGGACCGCTGCTCGGACCCGCGGGCGCGGCAGTCGGTGCTGGCGAAGACGCCGTGAGCGGCGCGCGCAAGGGCTGAATCGACGCGGCATCGAACACACTGAAAGG
>JANLUN010000321.1:0-4725 GCA_031363505.1 Planctomycetota bacterium
GCTGCGCTCGCTCGCACCGGACGTACCGGAGGATCTGGAGCGCCTCGTCGCGCGCCTGATGCAGAAGGAGCCCGCGCAGCGCTTCGCCTCGGCCGCGGAGCTCGTGCGCGAGTTCGATCGGATCCGCGCGCAGACGGGCAGCGTTCCCGCCGGTGCCGCGCCGCCGCGCAGACGCGGCGGATGGGCGGCGATCGCGGCGCTCGTGATCCTCGCGATCGGCGCGTGGTGGATGTTCGGTCGCGAAACACAGACCTCACTCCACGAAACGGCGCCGAATCCGCCGATCGCGCGCGGTGCGAACACCACGCGCGATCCGGTTGCATCGAACGAACCGACGTCGACCGAGCCCACGCCGGGCGACAACGCGCCTGCGCAAGACGAAGAAGGCGCGCTACAGCTCTTCGAAGCCAACGCGCGCGTCGCGTTGCTCGAAGTGACGAGCCGCGAGATGACCCCCGAGGCATTGCGCGACGAGCTGCGCGCGCTCGCGGTGAAGTTCCGCGGCACGACCGCCGCCGCGGAGGCCGGCGATCGCGCCGAGGCGCTGGCTGCTCAGATCGTCGAGAGCACCGTGAAGCATGAGCAGCGACAGGCCGCGATCGAGGAGATCAGCACCCGCTTGCGCGCGGCCGCCGCTCTCGAGCGGCGACCGCCGAATCCGGCGGCGTCGTTCGCGGCGCTGGCCGCGGTGGCCGGGCAGCAAGCCCTCGAAGGCGACTCCGATTTCAGCGCCGCGAAGCGATCGATCGAGCACGCGATCGTCCAAGCCGCGGCCGGATACGCGAAGTCCGAGATGGCGAAGGCGCAAACGGCACACGAGCGCGGCGCGTTCGACGAAGCGGAGTCCACGCTCGTCGCGCTGTTGCCCGTGTTCGATCTGCCCGACTTTCCGATGGGCCACGGGCCGCCGGGCGTCGACGACTTGTTCGAGCTGTCGCGGCGCGCCCGCGAGCGTCTGAAGAACCTCGAGTTCGCGCGCGCCAACCATCAATCCGAGCGTGCGCGCGAAGACTCGCTCAAGGTCGCGCGCGCGCAGGGCGGCCCGGCCGGACTCGAGCACGAACTCGCGACGCTCGATTTCCAAGGCGCGCGCCAACGCCTGTCGTCGATCGCGCCGTCGCTCGGTTCGCCCGAGGCGCAGACGTTCGTGAAGAACCTGCTCTCCGACATCGAACGCGGCGAAGCGGTGCTCGCGACACTGGGCCGCGAGTTCTCGGCCGGCGGTTGGCGTCGCAGGAGCTTCAACGATCCACGCGAGCGGCGCGCGGCCACGCGCAACGCGGTCGGCGCGGACAGCGGCGGGATCCTGTACGAAGGCGAGGGCGGCGCGGTCGAGCGGCTGCCGTGGTCGGCGTTCGGCGGGAGCACCAAGGAGCTCTCGAAGCTCTTCTTCGAGCGCTGCACGCGCGCGTACACGCCCGACGAGGAGAGCGCGATCAGCGGTCTCGTGCGCATCACCGCTGTCGTCGAAGCGCTGCGCGTCGTCGGCAAGATGCTCGACCCGGCGCGCCGCTCGAACTTCACGGACGTCAACGCAAAGGAATTGTCGGAGTGCTTCGCGGCCGCGCGCGAGTGGGCCAAGTCCGGCCCGCCGGCCGACGCACTGGCGCGGGAGCGCGGTGCCGCTGAGGTCCTCGGCGAAGCGCTCGTGAAGTCGACGACCGGCGCGTACTCCGCCGCGGTCGCGGGCGTCGAGCGGCTGCTGCGCGACCACGAAGACACGCTGTTCGTGCGGCTCTTGTCGGACGGCACACCGGCGCTCGCCGACACCGGGTCAAGCGCCGCTACCGAGGAGAAGAGCGCGCCGGCCGGCGATCCGCCGCGCTGATCCGCGCGATCACTGCAACTTGAGCAAGAGCTCGCGCGCGGCGTCGCAATCCGGATCGAGCGCGAGCGCCTTCTTCACGCACTCGAGCGCGGCGTCGTTGCGCGAGAGCGCGGCGTGACACGCGGCCTGGCGCGCCAGGATCTCGGCCTGATCTTCGTCGCCCAGCGGCTCGGTCGAGTCCAGGTCGAACTCGGGCGGGACGGCGATCACCATCTCGAACTCGCGCAGCGCGCCCTCGTGCTCGCCGAGCGCGAACAGTGAATCGCCGAGCGCGCGGTGCACTTGGCGCAGGAAGAGGTCGATCTCGATCGCTTCTTGGTAGCGGCGCGCGCTCTCCCCGAAGCGCTTGTGCTCGAAGTGCCAGGCCGCGACCTTGCGGCGCTGCACGAGATCGCCGGCTTGGTACGCGAGCCAGCGCTCGCGCGCGCGCATCGCGTCGTCCTCGCGATCGTTCTCTTCGTACAGCTTCACGAGCTTCAGCTCGGCGGACAGCTCGCGCTCGTCGAAGCCCGGGAACGCGCGCTCCGCGGCCAAGAATTCGGCCTCGGCTGCCTCGAAGTCGTCGGCTTGCGCCGCCAGGCTTCCGAGTGCGATGCGCGCTCGAAAATCCTCGGCTCCCGCGCCCAGGGCGGCCTTCCACGTGCGGCCCGCGCCGTCGGTATCGCCGTCGGAGAGGAGCATCTCGCCGCGCAGGATCATCGCGCGCGGCGGTTCGGGCTGGATCGCTGACAGGACGCGCAGCGCTTCCTGCGCGTCCACTTTGCGGCGTCGCTGCCACGCCGACTGCGCCACCGTGCACCAACCGTCGGCCCACGTACGCCGCTGCTCCACCTCCGATTCGGGCGGAGGTCGGCTCGCGAGTCCAAGCTTCAAGCGCGCGACGCGCGCGGAGCTCCAGCGCGGCTCGATGCGCAGGCCGCCGATCTCACGCGCGACGAAGGCACTGAACTCGCGGTCGACATCCTCGGGTGTCGCGTGGAAAACCTCCTGAAACGCTTGGTCGAGATCGAGACCGCGGTCGAATGCCTCGAGCAAGCGGATCATCGGCGGGAAGCCGTGGCGCTCGATCAGCATCTGACACAGGAGTCCGCCCTGGTAGTACCCGAACAGGATGCGCTGCCCACGGAATGCGCGGTTCAAGTCGCGCACGGGGATCACGTCGCCGTTCGCGACGGCGTCGAGCAGTTCGCGGCGCATGTTGCGCGTCCACGAAGGATTGCGGTTCACCTCTTCCCACGTCGCGAGGCCTTCGGTGATCCAGCGCGGGCAGCGGTTGTGCGAGAGCCCGAGATGGATGACGTGCGTGAACTCGTGGAACGACGTGCGCGTCCACGCGAACGTGCCGCGCAGCTCGGACATCGGCGAGACGGCCGTGACGACCGGCCCGAAGCACACGCCGAGCGCCGGAAACCCTTCGAAACCCGTCGAGCGCACCGAGAAGTCGCGGTGTTCCTTGAAGACCTCGATTCGCGTCGGCCCGGGCGTGAAACCGTAGCGAGCGGCGAGTTCCGCGCGCGCCTCGGAGTAGAACGGGATCATGTAGGCAGTGAGGACCGCGGCGTGCTCGGGGTTCCACGCGAACGTCAGATCGCCGACCGTCGACTGCACCTGCTCCGCCGACATCTTCTTGAGCACGACGCGCAGGTTGTTGCGCCACGCATCTTGGCGTCCACCGGCCTCGGCCTGCGCGCGGTCGAGAGCATCGCGCGCCCCCTTCTCGTCGCCGGTGTTCGCGAGCGCGCGACCGAGCTGCGTCCACGCCTCGGCGTCGTGCTCGTTGCGCTCCACGGCACGGCGCACGAACGGCAATCCCTCGGCGAAACGGTAGAGCTCGAGCAGGTGACGACCGAGCTCGCGCTCGGGCGCCGAATCGTTCGGATCCTCGGCCGCAAGCTCGGCGAGCAACGCGTCCGACGCCGCGACGTCGTGCTCGACGAACGACAGGGTCGCGCGCAGCGTGCGCACGTCGCGCCGCGCGGGCGCGAGATCGCCGAGCAGCTTCAGTCGCTCGCGCGCGCTCTTGAGCTGGCCGTCGTCGATGTCGGCAGCCGTGCCCGCGACGTGCGCCGCGATCGAGTTTGGTCGCGCGCGGAGCGCCTCGTCGAGGAACCCTTGCGCGCTCTTCGACCGGCGCTGCCAGTTGTAGCGATAGAGCGCGAACTGCCCGAGCAGCGACGGCTCGTGGGTCGGGTCGAGCGCGAGTGCTTCGTTGTAGAGGGCCGCGGCCGAGCGCTTCTCGGCGTCCTTGACCTCCCGGTCGGCTTCGAAATACACGTCGGCCAGCAACGCGAGGACGTCCGGCTCGGCCGAGCGGCCGGTCGACTCGCTCTGCTTTGCGACCTCGTCGGCCTGCACGAGCGTGCGCGACGCCGCCGACAGGTCGCCTTGCGCACGCTGGCATGCGGCGCGTGCGGCGAGGCGCTCCCAGTCGTCCCCGGACCCCGCGGCCGCTCCGAGCGCGAGGTGCTCGGCCGCCTTCGCGCGCTGGCCGGTGGCCGAAAACGCGCGCGCGAGCACCCAGGCGTCGCGTGCATCTCGTTCGGGAGCGAGCGGCTCGCCCGTCAGCACCGCCAGCGCATCGCCTGCACGCCCCAAGACCAGATCGATCTCGGCCAGGTTCCGAGCGCACGCGGCGCGCGCTTCACTCGGCGCGAAAAGTCGCCGCGCATCATCGAGCGCGCGGCGGGCGGCGTCCCGGGCGGCGGCATAGTCGGCTCGATCGAGGAGACAGCGCGCGAGCAGCGTGCGGCTCGCGAAGTCGTCGGCGTTCTCGTCGAGCAGCTCTTCCAAGGTCCGCACGGCGGTCTGGACGGATCCCCGACGGCGCGCCAGGTCGGCTGCGCGCCGCTCCTCGTCGAGAAGGACCTGGAGTTCTTGCTCCTCCGCCGTCGGCGCGC
>JANLUN010000330.1:0-7781 GCA_031363505.1 Planctomycetota bacterium
CGCCGGGCCTTGCAGCGAGATCTGTCCGTTCGAGTGCCAGAACGTCATCCGCGTGTCGACTTCCGGATCGCCGTAGAAACACTCGGAGCGCGGCTTGCCGCTCTCGTACCAGCTGCGCCATGCGCCGTACGGCTTGCCGTACTTGTATTCGCGCTCCCACTGCTTGACGCCGTTCGCGTTCCAGATCGTCTCCTTGCCGTGCTTCACGGACGCCTTGCCGGGCGGGTACGCGAGCGTCCATTCGTGGAGCAACTTGCCCGTGTCGGGATCGTGCTTGCGCCGCACTTCGAGCCGCGCGTCGTTCTCCGGGCGTGCTGACATCGGCGAGCTGCCGAGACTGGTTTCGGAGCGGCACGCGACCAGCGTGCTCGCGAGCACGAGCAGCGCGGCGACTCGACCGAAGTGCGTCACTCGCGCTCTCCGATCCGGTCTTCGAACAAGATCGCGCGGAACACGAGATGGAATGCGGCCTGCGACCAACCTCGGTACTGCGGGCGGAACGCGAACAAGTGCACGCTTCCAGCGCCGTGCGGAACGCGCAACCACGCGGCGTGTCCGGCGATCGTTTCGGGTTTCTGTATCCAGCCTGAGAGCAGCAGACGCGTCGGCGCGTAACGCAGGAGCACCTGCGGCTTGATCTTCAGATCCTTGGGAAGGCCGGCTGCGTCGCGTTCCTTTTCGTCGAGCTCGCGGTACGCCGCGGAACGCGAGAAGAAGAGCGCGACGGAATCCGGCAATCCGACCGTCCATGGCGACTCTTCGGGAATGCCGCGCAGCACGCTGCCTGGACACGAGAACTCTTTCCCGGTGGACGCGTTCGCGGCGCGCGTGACGTCGCTCAGCGGCAACCGCAAGAGATCGATCGCCCAACGACTCGAGCTGCCGAGCGTCACGAGCGTTCCGCCGGCGCGCACGAACTCCTCCACCGCAACGGCGCCTTCCGGATCGAGGCCGCCGGCGAATTGATCGGGGACCGTACCCGCTTCGCGTCCGCGGTCGAGCTCGTCGGAATCGACGCTCGGCAGCACGAGCACGTCGAGGAAGTCTTGGAGACGACTCGCGCGGACCATCTCGTTGCGCACGGTTGAATACTGGACGCCGAACACGTCGAACACGTAGCGCATCCAACCTTCGTCCATGCTGCCGCTCCACGGCGAGTACAGACCGACGCGCGGCATCGATTTCAATACGAGCGGATCGGATCCGTCGGCGACGGAGAGCCCGGCCGTATTGAACGAGCCGGCGCCCCCGCCCTTGCGCAGGAACGAGACCGGTTGCTTGTCGCTCAAGCGCTTGAACACCGTGCGCCATGTGTCGCTATCGCGCGCCGAGAGCGGCGGTTCGCTGTCCGCGCTTCCGGACTTCCGTGCGGCAGCGAACTTCTGCACCGCCGCGTCGGCGTCGGCGACGCGCGCGAGCTCCGATTCGAACGCGCCTTGCACTTCGACGCGTCGCACGCCGAGCAGAAACGGCAGCGTCCAACCCGCGACGTCGTACGGCGGCTCGCCCGCGGGATAGCGCTGGACTTGGAATAGATCGTCGACGTGCGCGCCGTAGGGTTGGTCGCGTCGCACGACGAGAGTTCCAACCGGCCACGTGCGGCCGTCCGCGCTGAACTCCTTCTGCGACTGTCCGATCTCGACTCCGGCGCGCAGCAGCACGTCCACGAGTCGCCGCACCGCGCCGCGATCTTCGTTGTCGCTCGGAATGAGCCACGCCGTCGGTGCCACATTCGCGCCGCTCGCAATCGTTCGATCCGCTGCCGCGAGCGCGTTCTCTAGCCACGTCGCGCGCTCACGCGCGAGGCTCGTGAAGAGCGAGCGCGCGAACGACATCTCGTACTCGATGATGTCGCTGATGCGCCACCAGCCGCCGGGCCACGGATCGGGGAAACGATTCGACGGCGCGTACTCGGTCAAGCCATCAGGCGCGCGCAGCTCGCTCTTCGGCAAGAACACCGGCGTTGCGATGCGCACCGACGCAGCCTCCGTCAGAAGCCCGACGATGTTGTGCCGCACGGGAACGTTGCGATTGCCGCCGTTCCACCACATGTCGAACGTGCCGCCGGTCGCGACGCCGCTCCTCCCCTCGCGCGTCATGTCGAACAGCGCGCGCGTGCCGAGCGTATTGATCGCCGAGATGATTCCGGGATCGAGGTTCGGGTTGAGCGGATCACGGAACGGCGGGATGAACATGCGCTCGGCGCGCGAGCCTTGCTGGTGCACGTCCCAGTACACCTGCGGTCGCCACACCGAGTAGAGGAGCTCGGTCACGATGCGCGTCTCGTTCTGCGTCAGCATGAACCAGTCGCGGTTGTTGTCGTGGCCAGCGTAGTACTGGTACAGCTTCGTCAGCTCCGACGCCTCGTACGGTGTGCCGACGGTCTTGCGATACCACTCGACGACGTGATCTTGGCCGTCGGGGTTCAAGCTCGGCGCGAGGAGCACGACGCAGTTCTTGCGCACCGAGATCCACGGCTCCGCTTCCGACGTCGCGAGCTCGTGCGCGAGCTTCATCGCGAACTGCGGCGCGGCGGTCTCCGTCGCGTGCATCGCGCACGACACGAAGATGAACACGCGGCCCTTGTCGAGCGCTTCACGGCGCTGCGTGTCGCTCACACCGCGCGGATCGGCGAGACGTCGCGAGTACTCGCGCAGTTCATCGAGCCGGCCCAGGTTCTCCTCACTCGAGATCACCGAGAGGATGAACTCTCGCCCTTCGGTCGTCTTGCCGACTTTCTGAGTCAGCACGCGTGCACTCTCGCGGTCGAGCTTCTCGAAGTAGCTGCGCGTCTCGTTCCAGTCGGCCAGCGTGGAGTCGGCACCGAGCGGCCGCCCGAGGTGCGCGTCGGGTGTCGTGACGGCCCGAACAGAGGACTGACCGGCGGCCAAGCAGGCCGTGTGCAAGAAGACCGAAAGGGCGATCGAGACGTTCGAGACGACGTGCAATGAAGCTCCTCCGTGCGCGTGGCGTGCGAAGGCGGGATCGTACACCGGCCGCGCAGCGGACCGTCCAACTTCGGCCGCGGTAAAGATCGGGTTGACGCGCATCGCGCCGCGCTGCACCGCGCGCCCGTTCGCTATCCTGTCGCGGTCCGCATCCCCCCAGCTTGGAGCATCGAACCATGGCCGTTCTCACGCTGCTCGCCGCGTCCTTCTTGTCGTTCTCGGCGCAGGCTCAAGACATCGACGTCCCCTACCGCAAGTTCGTGCTCGACAACGGGCTCGAGCTCATCGTGCACGAAGATCACTCCGATCCCGTCGTCGCGGTGTACGTGTACTACCACGTCGGCAGCGCGCGCGAGGAGCGCGGTCGCTCGGGCTTCGCGCACCTCTTCGAGCACATGCTCTTCCAAGGTTCGCAGAACATCGGCGACGACCAACACTTCAAGCTCGTCAGCGAAGCCGGCGGCACGCTCAACGGCACGACGAACACGGACCGCACGAACTACTACGAAGTCTTGCCGTCGAACCAGTTGGAACGCGCGCTGTGGCTCGAGTCCGATCGCATGGGTTTCCTGCTGCCCGCGATGACGCAAGCGAAGCTCGACAACCAGCGTGACGTCGTGAAGAACGAACGGCGGCAGAACTACGAGAACCGTCCATACGGACAAGCGGAAGGGATGATCGCCGCGGCGATGTATCCGCCCGAACACCCGTACAGCTGGCTCACCATCGGCTCGCACGAGGATCTCACCGCCGCGAGCCTCGAAGACGTGAAGGACTTCTTCCGCCGCTGGTACGGTCCGAACAACGCGACCCTCGCGATCGCCGGCGACGTCGATACGGCGAACGTCGTCGCGCTCGTCGAAAAATACTTCGGGCCGCTTCCGCGCGGTCCCGAGGTCGACATGCCCGCGCCGCGCCCCGTGCGACTCGCGGAGTCGAAGCGACTCGTCATGGAGGACAAGGTCAAGCTCGCGCAGCTGACCTTCACGTTCCCCGGCGTCGAGAAGGGACACCCCGATGCACCCGCGCTCCAGTTCCTCGCGAGCATCCTCGCGTCGAGCAAGTCGGCGATCTTGGATCGCGCGCTGACGATCGACGAGTCGCTCGCGAGCCGTGTCGATGCGTCGAATCAATCCGACGAGCTCGCCGGCGCGTTCACGATCGAGATGCGTGCGAACCCGGGGACGACGCTCGACACGCTCGAGTCGAAGATGACGAACGCGCTCGCGCGGCTGGCCGAAACCGGGATCGATCCCGACCAACTGCAGCGCGTGAAGACCCGCTATGAAACGGGCTTCCTGCGCCGGCTGGAGACCGTGTCGAATCGCGCGAGCCTTCTCGCCGACAACAACACGTTCACCAAGGATCCAGGTCGCTACGAAGAGACCTTCCAGCGCCACCTCGCCGTCACGCCCGAAGACGTGCACCGCGTGCTCGTGAAGTACGTCGTCAATCGTCCCGCGGTCGTCATGTCGGTCGTGCCGGAAGGCAAGCGCAACATGGCGGCATCCGAATCCAGTACGGCGACGAAGACCGCGGCCGCGAGCGAAGTCACCGCGACGCTCGATCGCACGAAGCAACCGGCGCCCGCGAAAGAGCCGGCGTTCCGCGCGCCGACCGTCTGGCACGCGACGCTCGAGAACGGCGTCAAGGTCGTTGGCACGCCGTACAGGGAGCTGCCGATGACGACGCTGTCGCTTTCGGTTCCCGCGGGTCGTCTCTACGAGTCGATGCCGACACTCGGTCTCGCGTCGCTGACGGCGGACCTCATGGATGAGGGCACGCGCTCGCTTTCGACCGTGGAGCTCGCCCAGGCACTCGACCGGCTCGGCGCGTCACTCTCCGTCTCGTCGAGTGACGACGAGATTTCGCTGCGCCTGTCGTGCCTCGACACGCACCTGACCGATGCGGTGAAGCTCCTCGGCGATGTTCTCCTGCAGCCGCGTTTCGCCGACGAGGACTTCAAACGCATTCATAAGGAGAGGCTCGTCGCGTTGTCGGCGCGCGCGGACCAGATCCGAACGATCGCGGGCGACGCGTACAACCGTCTCTTGTGGGGCGACTGCATCGCGGGGATGCCGTCCTCGGGGACGCGCGAGACCGTCGAGCGCTTGACCCTGGCCGACATCAAGAAATTCCACGCCGAGCACGTCGTGCCGAACGGTGCACGCCTGTCGTTCGTCGGAACCCTCGACGCAGCCGGCGTGCAGAAGCTCCTCGCGCCGATCACGTCGGCGTGGAAGGCGACGGCGACGGCCGCTGCGCCTCGTCCCGCGGCCGCGAACGCGCCGAAGATCGCGAGCACGAAGCTCTACCTCGTCGACAAGCCCGGCGCCGCGCAGTCCGAGATCCGCATCGGGAACATCGCGGTGTCGTCGAAGGATCCGAGCTACTTCCCGCTGTCGGTGCTCAACATGCCGCTCGGCGGACAGTTCTCGAGTCGCATCAACCTCAATCTGCGCGAGGACAAGGGCTACACGTACGGCGCGCGGACCGGCTTCGAGGGCGGCCTCGATCCGGGCGCGTTCACCGCTTCGGCGGGCGTGAAGACCGACGTGACGAAGGAGTCCGTGGTCGAGTTCATGAAGGAACTCGCGAAGATCCGCGACGGCGTCACCGACGAAGAGCTCGCGTTCACCAAGGAATCGATGCGGCAGAGCGCCCTGCGACAGTACGAGTCGACGATGGCGCTCGCGATGATGCTCGACAGCATCGGCAAGTACGGCTATCCCGATGACTACGCGGCGCGGCGCCTGGCGGAGCTTGCGGGCATGTCGTCCAGCGCGTTGAAAGATCTGGCGCAGCGCTACGTGAACCCGGGCGCGATGGTGCTTCTCGTCGTCGGCGACAAAGCGAAGATCGGCCGGGGCCTCTCCGAGCTCGGCTACGGCGAACCGATCGAGCTCGACGTCGAAGGCAAACCGATGAAGGCTGTCGCTGGATCGTACTGATCGACGTTCGTCCGGGTTCACTTCCCGAACGGCAACTCAGGTTGAAGTCACGCGCGGTCCGCAGTGCGGGCCGCGCGTTGCTTCACGGTGCGGTACAGACGCGTGTCGCGCTGGACGCGCTCTTCCTCCGATGAGAAGCTGCGCCGTCTCCGACGGTCCCGATGTCCGCTCCCGATCCGAACTCCGCTTCACCGACGCCCGATCCTGAGCCTCGCCGTTCGGTGAAGGACGACATCCCCGAAGCGCCCGTCGGCACGCCGGTCTTCGGCGAGAAGCAAGCCGACGTCGACGAGGGTCAGCCGGTCGGCCCGACTCCGCCCTTCGACTTCTGGCAGGCGATCTACACGCGCCGATCGATCCGCAAGTTCAAACCGGATGTCGTGCCGCGCGAGCTCGTCGCTCAAGTGATGCACGCCGGCATCTGGGCGCCGTCGTCGTGCAACTATCAAATGTGGGATCTCGTCGCGGTGGACGATCCCGCGGTAAACGCGAAGCTCGCCGCGTTGTCGCTGCAGATGGGCAATGCGCCGGTGAACATCGTCGTGTCGTACGGGCGCGACTTCTCCGAAGAAGGCTGGGCCAACGTCCAGTCCGCGAGCGCGGCGATCGAGAACATGAGCCTCGCCGCGCACGTGCTCGGGCTCGGCACCTTCTGGATCACGCAGATGGGCGACCGCGAGAGGGTGCGCGAGACGGTCGGGCTCCCCGAGGACCGCTTGGTCGTCGCCGTGCTCGCGCTCGGCTATCCGAAAGTCACACCGAAGAAGGGCCCGAAGCGCCGGCCGATGGCGCACGTCACGCACTTCAACCATTACGCCGGTCGGCCGATCCCGTCGTCGGTGAATCCGGACGATTGGGCCGCGGACTTGCTCGCGGTGTATCAGCGGGCGCGCGTCCTCAACGGGCTCCGACACAACAAGCCGCGCGCATGGGAAGCGCGAGCGATCGTCGAAGCGCTCGACCGTCTCGTTCCGACCGCACCGCGCGCTGGAGCGCCCGGAGCGAGCGTGGCGGCGCGCTGGCTCGACGTGCTTCCGTGCACGGGGATCGTGACCGAGAGACTCTGGACAGAGCGGCCCGCGTTCGAATTCGACATCGCCGAGCGCTCGCACGAAGTCGCCGAGTTCGTGTCGGCACGCACACGACCGCGCGCGGGCATGATGCGGTGGCCGCGCGAGGCGGCGGACTCCTCGTTCACGCCGCCGCTCGATGGACGTTACGACGTCGTGAGCTGCATTTTTCGGCTCGAGAACTTGCCGCGCAGCGAACGCGAAGCACTGCTCAGGGAGATGGCGAGATGGTTGCGACCGGACGGCCGCATCCTGCTCGGATTCGTGAGCAAGCGCTCGTTCCACGATTGGACGGAGTGGCTGCGCCGTCGTCGCGGCGGACCGCGCGGCGTGGAGTACGTGCTCGCGCCTGATCCAAACATCGGCCCGTTCGAATCGCTCGACATCGCTTCCGTCGAAGCGATGTGTCGCAACGCAGGACTGAAGATCACAGCGCGCTACGGCTGCCAAGCCGTTCCACCGCCCGAGGAGATCGAGTTCCGAAGCCGCAACTTTTCGAAGCGCAGCCGCCAGCTAGCGCGCGCGATCGGTTGGTGTCTGGACAAGCTCGAGAAGCTGCCCGGCCTGCGCACCCACCGCGGCCGGTTCCAGTTCCTGACCCTGACGCGCCAGCAGTAGAACCGCGCGACAGAGAGTCGCCCAAGCGAACTCCCGCGCCACACGCCCGCACGGTTCGCCGCGCGCACATGGCACGCGTAACGGCCACGCGCAACGCCACTGCGCAAAGGCACGGCACAGCAGCTCGGAGTAGCAACACCGCGCCCCAAGTCGCCGCGCCGCGCTTCAAGACACAAAGCTCTCTCCTCCTTAAT
>JANLUN010000398.1:0-12511 GCA_031363505.1 Planctomycetota bacterium
GGCTGCAAGACGATGGAGCTCGGGGAGGGCGATTTCCATGACGCGCAGATCGCGCGGTCTCAGCATGACTGCGAACTCAAGATCAGCGAGAGCCGCTGCGTACCGCGACGAGTGCGCACGAAGACGTCCGCGCATCGCGGCTGCGAGGGCACGATAGCCGGCAATTGTCGTTCCTGACGCGGGTCGAAGCAGCTCGCGCCATCTCCGGGATGCAGCTCGAGAGCGACCCTCGAGACGAAGGCGCTCGGCAGCATAGATCGCGTGGTGGACGCGGGCCTCCTGCCGATTGATCGAAGGAATCCATGCTCGTTCAATTCGCTGGAGGCGCCGAGCCTCGGCAAGGCGACCACGGCGGAGCGCTGCGGGCACGTGTGTCGGACCGTGCTCGTCGGTGAAACGCTTGTGGGGTGCTGCCGAGGCACTTTGCGTGTCACGAGTTCGCGTATCAGTCCATGGAACGAACGCGGGTGGGCACGGCGAACAGCGAATCAGAAGATGGTGCCGACACTGAGCCCAGCGGCGAAAGTACGGTGCCAGGCACGCTTCTACATGCTTCCGTGTTGGCAACGGCGAGAAGGAAGCAACGGGCGGAAGCATGCACAAGCGAGCCAGGCACCGCACTTTCGCCGACGCGCGCATTCCGACGGCGTGTTCCGCTGCGCCGCAGCGCGCGGCAGTCTGGCGTTGGAACGGGCCGCATCGCCCGGTAGCTTGACGCGCCAGGTGACCATCTACCTCGAACTCACACGCGAGTTCAACGCGGGCCGATTGCGCGCCGTGATCTGCAGCGGGCAGGCCGCCGTGCTCCATCGACTGGCCATCGCCAGCAAGGACGGGGACTGGGTCCTGCGCGAGGACGCCGAGGCCCTCGACCACGTCCTCGCCGTGCTGGCCCGGCACGGCGCGCGCTACCGCTTCGGAGCGCCGCTCGACGTGCGTTGGATGTCCGGTGGATGGAGCGCCCACTTCGAATTCCAGCGCGAGGGCCTGCGCGTGCGGACCGATTTCTTCACGCGCCCGCCGCGCGTAGCGCCGGGTGAGCTGGCCCGCATGTGGGTCGAACAAGAAGGCCGCGATCCGCCGTTCACGAGCGCGCGCATCTTGGCCGAGATGAAGAAGACCGACCGCCAGCGCGACTACCCGTTCATCGGCGAGCTGGCTCGCCTCATGGACGATCCCCGCGATCAGCTCCTGTACTCGCGCAGCGCGGACGATCTGATCGAGCTCGCGCGCCGCCATCCGGAGCTGGTCCGCGCGTTGGTCGCCGAGCGAGCGCTGCTTTCGCGTAGCGCCGGGAATCGCCGTGCACTGGCCGAGGCCCTGCAGATCGAGATGCTCGACTTGATGGAGCTCAACGAGCGCCGATTGGCAGCCTACGGCGCGGCGTCGTCGAAATGGGCTGACGTCTGGCCAGCGCTTTCACGCGAGCTCGAGCGAATGCCGCTCATCGAGGCACACGCGCGCATGGTCGCTTGCGCCTCCGGCGTCTTGCCGGAGAGGCTCCCGTCGTGAGCGAGCGCTTCCTGAGCGAGGAGGACCTCGACCTGCGCAACGTGAGCTGGAGTGAGCTCCTCGTGTGGTGGAACCTGTGGCTGCGTCAAGCTCAGGCGACGAACGAGGCCGACGCACATCTGTATTCGCACGGAGTGTTCCGCGTCGAGCCGGGATGGGTGATGTCGCCGTCCGGTGTCGTGCGGACGCAGGAGCGAGAAGCACCGCCACGGAGCGGAGTCGGCTGAAGGGTTTGTGCGCGCGGAAGTACGGAGCCGTACTTGCGCTGGAGGTGCGCGATGCCGATGAACCGGCCTCGGAATCGCCACATCGCACTCGAACGCGGTCGTACCGATTCGGCGGCTGAGCGTCGCCAGCTCGCTCAGATGTGAATCGATCGCTTGTCGACGCCGAGCGCGGCTTCTTTCACTGCTTCGGCGAGCGTCGGGTGCGCGTGACACGCTCTCGCGATGTCTTCACTCGATGCGCCGAAGTCGATCGACACCGCGATCTCGGCGATCAAATCGCCGGCGCGCGGGCCGATGATGTGCGCGCCGAGCACGCGATCGGTCGTGCGATCGGCGAGGATCTTCACGCGGCCTTCCGTTTGGCCGAGCGCGCGTGCGCGGCCGTTCGCGCTGAACGGGAACGAGCCTTTCTTGTAGTCGGTGCCG
Source organism: Planctomycetota bacterium (assembly GCA_031363505.1). Lineage (GTDB taxonomy): Bacteria > Planctomycetota > UBA1135 > UBA1135 > JANLUN01. The sequence continues at coordinate 2,166 of JANLUN010000398.1, forward strand.
GCTTGCTGGAGCTCTTCCTCGGTCTTCCCGACCGACGCGATCTCCGGTGACGTGTACACGACGTTCGGAATCGCGTCGTAGTTCACGTGGCCGTAGCCGGTGGCGATGTGCTCGACGCACGCGACGCCTTCTTCTTCGGCCTTGTGCGCGAGCATCGGTCCGCGGATCACGTCGCCGATCGCGAAGACACCGGCGACCGGCGTCGCGAAGTGATCGTCGACCGGAACGCGGCCGCGTTCGTCGAGCGCGAGCCCAATCGAATCGAGGCCGAGGCCCTGCGTGTTCGGCTTGCGTCCGACGGCGAGCAGCACGCGGTCGCACTCGAACGGCTCCTTGCCGTCGCACTCGACGATGCACACCTTGCCCCTCTTCTTGGCGGCGGTGACGCGCGAGCCGAGGCGGAACTCGAGGCCCTGCTTCTTCAGGATCTTCAACGCCTCGGCGGAGATCTCCGCGTCCATGCCGGGGAGGATGCGATCCATGTACTCGAAGACCGTGACCTTCGAGCCGAGGCGCGCCCACACCGAACCGAGCTCGAGCCCGATCGCGCCCGCGCCGATCACGGCGAAGCGCGCGGGCACTTCGCTGTACGTCAGCGCTTCGGTGCTCGTGCCGATGCGATCGCCGTCGAGCTCGATGCCTTTGAGCGGCGCCGACACGCTGCCGGTCGCGATGAGCACGTGCTTCGCGGTGAGCTCGATCTTGTCCGCACCTGCCTTGTCGGATCCCGCTTTGTCGGATCCTTCTACGGCGACTCGTCCCGGTCCCGTGATGCGACCGGTGCCGACGAAGCGCGTGATCTTGTTCTTCTTGAAGAGGTAGTCGACGCCGGACGTGTTCGACTTCACGACGTCGTTCTTGCGCTTCTGCATCGCGTCGAGGTCGAGGTGCAGCTTCTCGAAGAGCACGCCGTGCTTCGCGAAGGCCTCGCGCGATTCGTGATACAGCTCGCTCGACTCGAGTAGCGCCTTGCTCGGAATGCAGCCGACGCGCACGCACGTGCCGCCAAGCTCCTTCTCCTTGTCGATGCAGGCGACCGACATGCCGAGCTGCGCGGCGCGGATCGCGGCGACGTAGCCGCCGGGCCCCGCGCCGATCACGACCAAGTCGAACGAGGTCGTGGCGGACTTCGCGCCGCTCTCCGGTTTCGGATTCGGCTCGCTCTTGCTCGGGCCCGTCTCGCTCTTCGCACTCGCCAAGGTCAGATCTCCAAGAGCATCCGCGAGGGATTCTCGACGCATTCCTTGATGCGCTTGAGGAACGTCACGGCTTCGCGCCCGTCGACGAGGCGGTGGTCGTACGTCACCGCGACGTACATCATCGAGCGGATGACGACCTGTCCGTTCATCGCAACCGGTCGCTCTTGAATGGCGTGCAATCCGAGGATGCCGCTCTGCGGCGGGTTGACGATCGGCGTCGAGAGCAGCGATCCGTAGATGCCGCCGTTCGAGATCGTGAACGTGCCGCCCGTGAGCTCGTCGAGTGTGAGCTTGTTGGCCTGAGCGCGCGTCGCGAGCTCGCCGATCTTCAGCTCGACTTCCGCGAAGCTGAGGCGCTCCGCGTTGCGCAGCACCGGTACGACGAGCCCCTTGCCGCCGCCAACCGCGACGCCGATGTCGCAGTAGTTGTGGTAGACGATCTGATCCTTCCGGATCTCTGCGTTCATCTGCGGAACGAGCTTCAGCGCGTCGACCGTCGCCTTCACGAAGAACGACATGAAGCCGAGCTTGACGCCGTGCTTCTTCTGGAACGCGTCCTTGTGCTCGTTGCGCAGCGCCATGACGTTCGTCATGTCGACTTCGTTGAACGTCGTGAGCAGCGCGGCGGTGTTCTTCGATTCGACGAGGCGCTCGGCGATGCGCTTGCGCATCGGCGTCATCGGGACGATCTCTTCGTCGCGCGAGCCGCCAGTCGAAGTGGGGGACGCCGTCGTCGTCGCAGTGCGCGGCGCAGCCGCCGCGCGTTGCACGTCTTCCTTCAACATGCGTCCGCCCGGGCCGCTCGGGATCACGTCCTTCTCCGAGAGACCCGCTTCGTGGAGCGCACGCGCCGCGGCCGGCATGACGCGCGTCTCGGTCGCGGGCTTCGCGCCCGTCGCCGGCTTCGCGGTCGCAGTTGCGGTCTGCGCACTCGGCTTCGAGTCGGAAGACTTCGCGCCCGCGCCAGCCTTCGCGTCGCTCGACTTCGCCGGCGCCGCGCCGTGCACCGCCTCGTCGATGTAGCCGATCACTTCGCCGACGTTCGCCGTCTCGCCTTTGCGCTTGAGGACGCGCGTCACCGTGCCCGCGATCGGCGCGGGCAGCTCGACCGTGACTTTGTCCGTCTCGATCACGACCAGCGCGTCTTCCTTGTTCGCACTCTGGCCTTCGGCAACGAGCCAGTCGCCGATCTGCACTTCCGTGATCGATTCGCCCACGGTGGGCACTTTCAGTTCAACCGCCATGTTGGAGAGTCCTGTTCGGTGAAGTCCGTTGGAGTGCTGGGCGCAGTTCAACTCGCGGTGAAGGCCTGATTCAAGAGCTCTTGCTGCTCGAGCTTGTGGCTGCTGCTAGAACCCGTCGCCGGACTCGCGGCCGCGGGGCGCGACACGCACGAGAGAGGCCAGCGTCCGAGGAGCGAATGTCCGAGGCGCGCGGAGAGATACCGCCACGCGCCCATGTTCTCCGGTTCTTCTTGGCACCAGACGACGCGCGTTCCAGCGGCGTACGGCTGCAGCGCGTTGCCGACGTCTTTGTCGGTCAGCGGGTGGAGCTCCTCGATGCGCAGGATCGCGACGTTTTCCTTGCCGCGCTTCTCGCGCTCTTCCTCGAGCTCGTAGTAGAGCTTGCCGCTGCACAACAGGACGCGCTCGAACTTGCGGTCGTTCTTCGTGGGTGCGGCGGGGAGCACATCGGCGAGGATGCGCTGGAAGCCGATTTTCGCGCAATCGTCGAGCGTCGACGTCGCGCGCGGGTGACGGAGCAGACTCTTCGGCGACATCACGACGAGCGGCTTGCGCCACGGGCGCAGAACCTGACGTCGCAAGAGATGGAAGTACTGCGCCGGCGTCGTCACGTTCACGACTTGGATGTTGTCGTCGGCCGATAGGGCGAGGAAGCGCTCGAGCCGCGCGCTGCTGTGCTCGGGCCCTTGTCCTTCGAAGCCGTGCGGTAGAAGCAGCGTGAGGCCGGAGAGGCGCCGCCATTTCTCCTCCGCGCTCACGATGAACTGATCGATAATGACCTGCGCAACATTGCAGAAGTCGCCGAACTGCGCTTCCCAGAGGAGCAAGCCCTCGGGGAAGTCGAGGCTGTAGCCGTACTCGAAGCCGAGCACGCCCGGCTCCGACAGCGAGCTGTTGTAGATGTCGAGCGCCGCTTGATCCTTGGCGAGGTTGCGCAGCGGCACGAACTCCTTGCCGTTCTCGACGTCGTGCAGCACGACATGCCGGTGGCTGAACGTTCCGCGTTCGCAGTCCTGTCCGGTCATGCGCACGCGCACGCCCTGCGCGAGCAGGCTCGCGAACGCGAGCGCTTCGCCCGCGGCCCAATCGAGCGGCTTCTTGCCCTCCGACATCTCGCGCCGCAGCTCGAGCCAGCGCTGAATCTTCGGATGCGGATGAAAATCGGCCGGCAGTTCCGTTTGACGCGCGAGGAGTTGCGCGAGCTTCTTGCGATCGACGCGCGTGTCCGCGGTCGGCGCGTCCTTCTCGCGTCCGCCGACGTACCCGTGCCACAACGAGCCGAGTGAATCGGCGCCGCGCACGTACTCGTCGCTCTGCGCGGCAGTCAGCTCCTTCTCGAGGTGATCGCGCCTGTCGGTCGCGATCTCGTCGGCTTCCTCGCGCGTCACGCCGCGCAGCTGCAGGAGGTGATCGAGGTAGCCCTCGCGCACGGGCTTGCGGTCGCGGATCGCCTTGTAGAGCAGCGGCTGCGTGAACGCCGGCTCGTCGCCTTCGTTGTGACCGCGGCGGCGGTAGCCGTACATGTCGATCACGACGTCGGTCTTGAACTCATGGCGAAAGTCCATCGCCAGATGGACGACTTGTGCAACGGCTTCAGGATCTTCCCCGTTCACGTGGAAGATCGGGATCTGCAGCATCTTCGCGACGTCGGTGCAGTACGGCGAAGAGCGCGCGTCGCTGGGATCGGTGGTGAAGCCGATCTGATTGTTGACGATGACGTGCACGGTGCCGCCGGTCGCGAAGCCCGGAAGCTGCGACAAGTTCAGCGTCTCCTGCACGACGCCTTGCCCGATGAACGCGGCGTCGCCGTGAATCAAGAGCGCCATGCCGCGCTCGTGACGTCGATCGCCCGCGCGGTCGAGCTTCGCGCGCACGCGTCCGAGCGCAACGGGGTTCACGAACTCGAGGTGACTCGGGTTGAAGCAGAGCGACAGGTGCACGCTCGCGCCGGTCGACGTCTTGTACGCACCCGAGTATCCGAGGTGGTACTTCACGTCGCCGCGGCCCTTGTGAAGTTCGGGATCGAGATCGGCGAACTCGCGGAAGATGTCGCGCGGGTTCTTCCCGAGGATGTTCGCGAGCACGTTGAGCCGCCCGCGGTGCGCCATGCCGAGCACGATCTCCTCGACGCCTTGCTCACCGGCGCGCTCGATCGCGAGATCGAGGAGCGGGATCAAGCTCTCGGAGCCTTCGAGCGAGAAGCTCTTCGCGCCGAGGAACTTCTTCTGCAGGAACTCCTCGAAGATCACCGCGTCGGTGAGACGCGTCAGGATGCGCAGCTGCTCCGCGCGCGCGAGCTCGATCCGATTCTGCGAGCCCTCCATGCGCTCTTGGAGCCAGTTCTTCTTCGCCAAGTCGTCGATGTGCATTAACTGCACGCCGATCGAGCGGCAGTACGTGTTGCGCATGCGCTCGACGATCTCGCGCAACTTCAGGGTCGACGGCCCGTGGATCTTGCAGTTCGAGAAACGGTGGTCGAGGTCGGCCTTGCCGAAGCCGTAGAACTCCGGGTCGAGCTCTTGGAAGTGCGGGCGCGGAAGACCGAGCGGGTCGAGCTGCGCGATCATGTGGCCGCGCACGCGGTACGAGCGGACGAGCTGGTCGACGCGGTCCTGTTGCGCGGCGACGTCGCTCGCGTGAGTCACGCCGCCGTTGGTCGAGACGGTGCCGTTGCCGTTCGCGTGACCGTTGGTCGTCGAACCGGGCGGGTTGAAGAGGCTCGCCGCTCGGAAGCTCGGGCCGACTTGACCCCGCGTGCCCGACTTCGGGCTGTCCCCTGGCTTCGGGCTGTCGAGCGATGCGAAGTAGGCCCGCCAGTCGGCCGGAACCTCGTCCGGGTCGGCCAGGAAGCGAGCGTAGAGGTCCTCGACGAAGTCGAGATTCGAGACGTTCGGCCAGCGGTCGGCTTCGAGCATTATTAAAGGAAAGGAAGTAGGCGCTCCGGGCCGTTTAGAAGCATCGCACGGACCAGTTGGCGGCGGTTTCGGGGGCGAGGATCATACCAGACGGCGCACCCCGTTCCGCGCGCCCCGGCCTGCGGAACGGCGTGCGGAACGACCCCAGTCGCAGGACCATCGGACACGACCCCATGCCCAAGTTCATAGCTCTGCTCCGCGGTGTCAATGTCGGCAAGGGCAAGCGCGTTCCGATGGCCGAACTGCGCGCGCTGCTCACGCGCCTCGGATACACGAACGTGGCCACGTTGCTCAACAGCGGAAACGCGGTCTTCGACGCCAGCAAGGGCGCGCCGGCCAAGCACGCCGCGGAGATCGCCGCTGCGATCGCAAGTCACCTCGGGGTCGATGTGCCCGTTATCGTCAAGTCGGCCGACGAACTGGCGAGCATCGTCTCCGAGAATCGAATCAAGCTCGAAGCCGCGCAGCATTCGCGCTTCCTCGTCGCCTTCGTGCAAGACGCCAAGGCGCTGGCCGGGCTGGCCGCGATCAAGCCGCTCGTCGTGCCTCCCGAGCGATTCGTGATCGGCAAGCACGCCGCGTACTTGCACTGCGCGGCGGGCATCCTCGAGAGTGAGGCGGGGAAGGCACTGCTCGGCAAAGCGGGTCGGTCGGCGACGACGAGGAATTGGGCGACTGTGTTGAAGTTGAAGGCGCTGTGCTGACGCGAGCGTGGAAAGCACAGTTACAGGAGACGGTCCATGAACATCACTGAACTCGTCGGCCGCGCGTGCATCGCCGCGATCGTGCTCGGTAGCGCAGTCGCTTCGGTTGCGCAGACACCGCCGTCGAACGTGCCGACGATCGACGAGCTGACGACGGACAACAGGCTCTTCGTCGAGCAATCCGAGGATTACTCGAGATGGACGGAACCGGCTGAGCCGCTGAAGATCGTCGGGCCGCTCGATTTCGTCGGCACGGAAGGACTCGGTGCGTGGCTCTTCGCGACGTCCGAAGGCCACATCCTTCTGAACACCGGCATGCCGAGCTCTGGTCCGATGATCGTGGACTCGATGCGCAAGCTCGGGTTCAAACCGGAAGACATTCGCATCATCATCAACGGACACGCGCACGTGGACCACGCCGGCGCGTTTGCGTACGTGAAGAAGCTGTCCGGCGCGCAGCTCGCGATCATGAAGGAGGACGTGCAAGCGATCGAAGACGGCGGCAAGGACGATTTCCACTACGGATCCGAGTGGCACGTCATGGGCTTTCCGTCGGTGAAGGTCGACCGCGTGCTGCGCGACGGCGACACGGTGAAGCTCGGCGACGTCGTGCTCACCGCGCACCACACGCCGGGTCACACGCGCGGGTCGACGACGTGGGTGACGCAGCTCGTCGATGGCGGCCGCGCGTACGCCGTCGTCTTCCCGGACGGCGGCGGCTTCAATTCGGGTTATCGACTCGCGAAGGATCCGTCGTATCCGGGGATCAACGACGACTACCGCCGCACGCTGCACACGTGGGAGATGTTGAAGCCCGACATCTGGCTGGCGTTTCACAACGAAGCCTTCGATCTCGCCGGCAAACGCAAGCGCGCCGAAACTGCGGGAGTGAATGCGTGGATCGATCCGGAGGGTTACCGGCAATACGTCGCCGCGAAACGTCGAGCGTTCGAAGACCAAGTAGACGCCGAGATGGGCGTCGAGAGACCGCCGCGCTGAACGGGTCGCGCCGGGTCCCGAACGGCAGTATTGTCTGGCGTCACTGGAGTGGGCTGACTGCGCTTCGCTCCGCGAGTGAGCGCGCGACACGACCGGGCTTCTTTGGGCGGTGCTGTTCGCGTCGTGGGCAATTGCTCGCGGCGGTCGTGGTGCTCCGCGGACCGCGCGGGCGGGCGCGAGTATGAGTCGCCGCTCGTTCGACGAACGAAATCGAGGAGTCCAATGATCAGGCTTGTTTTCGGCGTGTTGACGATTCTGATCGGCGTCGGACTCTTGGGTTGGATCGCGTTCAATCAATTCGTGGAGATGCAGCCGCAGGCCGAGGGAAAGAGTCCGCTCGTCGGTACCGCACTCGCGGTGTTGATGATCGTCTCGGGCGTCGTCCGGATTCGGAGCGTCCTCAAACAGCGCCGCGAACAGCATGATCGCGCGGTCCGCGGCACGGTCTAACCTGGGGCTCGTCGACGGCAATCCGAGCCGTGCATCGCTCGCGCAAAAACCGGGCGGCCCATTTACACGCGGCAGCCTGGAGGCGACTGTTCCCAGTGTGAACGAACTCCGCGCCGCCCTGATCACCGCATGTTTCGCCGTCTGCGCGTGCGCCGCGCGCCCCTCTCGAGATCGAGCCACGGGCTCGGACGCACCGACGATCCCCATGGACACTCACACCCACGCCGAGCCGAACCGTGTGCGCGTCACGCACGTCAGCCTCGATCTCGCATTGGATATGGCGCGTCACCAGGCGCAGGGAGCGGTCACGCTCTCGATCGAGCGGCTCGATGACAAGGCGCCGCTCGTGCTCGATGCGCTTGGACTCGCGATCGAATCGGTCGCGGGGTCCGATGGAAGCGCGCGGAAGTTCACGCTCGGCGACGAATCGCCGGCGCCAACTTCCTGGATGGGGGCGCCGCTTTCGATCGAGCTCGCGCGCGGCGATCGTGCGGTCACGATTCGCTACCGCACAACTGAACGGTCCGACGCGCTGCAGTGGCTCGCGCCCGAGCAGACCACTGACGGCAAGGCGCCGTTCCTCTTCACGCAAGGACAGGCGATTCTCACGCGCACTTGGATTCCGCTCCAAGATTCGCCCGGCATCCGCGTGACGTACGACGCGCGCATCCGCGCGCCCGCGGGTTTGACGGCGGTGATGAGCGCCGAAGACCTCGGCTGCGACGCCGACGGTGCGTTTCGCTTTCGCATGCAGGAGCCGATTCCGCCATACCTCATCGCGCTCGCGTGCGGCGACATCGTGTTCCGTCCGATCTCGAAGCGCTGCGGCATCTGGGCGGAGCCGTCGGTCGCCGAAGGTGCGCAGCGCGAGCTCGACGACACCGAGGCGATGATCGCGAGCGCTGAGTCGCTCTTCGGTCCGTATCGATGGGGCCGCTACGACCTCATCATCCTGCCGGCGTCGTTTCCGTTCGGCGGCATGGAGAATCCGCGGCTCACGTTCGCGACGCCGACGATCCTGGCGGGGGACAAGTCGCTCGTGTCGCTCGTCGCGCACGAGCTCGCGCACTCGTGGTCGGGGAACCTCGTGACGAACGCGACGTGGCGCGACTTCTGGCTCAACGAAGGCTTCACCGTCTATTTCGAGCAGCGGATCATGGAGGCCGTCTTCGGCGTCGAGCGCGCGAGCATGGAGAAGGAGCTCGCGCTGGCAGAGCTCGAGCGCGAGATGAAAGACCTCACGCCGCGCGAGCAAGTGCTGCACGTCGAGCTCGAAGGCCGCAATCCCGACGACAGCTTCTCGAACGTGCCGTACACGAAGGGCGCGCTGTTCCTGATGCGCGTCGAGGAAGTGTTCGGCCGCGAGCGCTTCGACCGCTTTCTCCGCGGCTACTTCGATTCGCACGCGTTCCAGAGCATCACGACCGAGCAGTTCGTCGAGTACATGAAGCGCACGCTCTTCCTCGAAGATCCGGCGCTGTCGACGAAGATCGACCTCGCGACGTGGCTCACGCAGCCCGGTCTGCCGTCCGACACGCCGCGCACGAAGTCGGAGTCGCTCGCGAAGGTGTCCCGCGAGGTCGCGCGCTTCAAAGCCGGCACGAGCGCCGCGCAACTCGACACGCAGGGTTTCGTCACGCAGCAGTGGCTCACGTTCCTCGAAGGAATCGCGGACGCGCTCGACGACAAGAAGATGTCCGCGCTCGACGCGGCATTCGGATTCACGAAGTCGGGCAACAGCGAGATCGTGTGCACGTGGCTGCGCCTTTCGATCGCGAACGGTTACGCACCGGCCGATGCGCGGCTCGCCGAGTTCCTGACGGAGGTCGGCCGGCGGAAGTTCTTGAAGCCGCTGTACACGGAGCTCGCGAAGACGGGCGCCGGGATGAAGCGCGGCCGCGAGATCTACGCGAAGGCGCGGCCGCGCTATCACGCCGTGTCGGTCGGAACGATCGACAAGATCCTCGGCTGGCAGGGGTAGACTCTCGCTTCGCGGCTCCAAGCGCTCCCCGAGTCCCGGCTTCGAGCCTTCTTTAATCGTGGCGCCGCGAGGAGAGCTCCCATGACCGACACGAAGCACGCGAACGCGGAGTCGCTGCGACTCTTCGAGGACGATCAGCGCACGCAGAACTGGAAGCGCTGGGGTCCGTATCTCGCGGCGCGACAGTGGGGCACCGTTCGCGAAGACTATTCGCCGGATGGATCAGCGTGGGATTACTTCCCGCACGATCACGCGCGCAGCCGCGCGTATCGCTGGGGCGAAGACGGACTGCTCGGCATCTGTGATCGCCAGGGGCGCCTCAACTTCGCGCTCGCTCTGTGGAACGGTCGCGATCCGATCTTGAAGGAACGACTCTTCGGACTCACCGGCACCGAGGGCAACCACGGCGAGGACGTGAAGGAGGCGTACTACTTCCTCGATTCTTCGCCGACGCACTCGTACATGAAGGCGCTGTACAAGTATCCGCAGCGCGAGTTCCCGTACGCGCAGCTCGTCGCGGAGAACGCGAAGCGCACGCGGCTCGAGCCGGAGTACGAGCTCGAGGAAACCGGTGTGTTCGACGAGGAGCGCTACTTCGACGTGTTCGTCGAGTACGCGAAGGCGGGCCCGGAAGACATCCTCATCCGCATCACGTGTCACAACCGGGGACCGGATGCGGCGACGTTGCACGTGCTGCCGACTCTGTGGTTCCGCAACACGTGGAGCTACGGCCGCACGACGGAGGACGACCACACCCGGCCCGAGATCCGGCGCAGCGACGAGCACGAGCTCATGGCCGAGCACGCATCGCTCGGGAAGTACCGGCTCGCGGTCGATCCGCGCGCGGCGGGGTT